>CAILDT010000215.1 GCA_903833025.1 uncultured Bacteroidota bacterium
AAGCGATATTTAATATAGACCCTTTTATTAAATACAGCACTGCTAATGGTGTTAGTCACAGTTTGGTTACACGAATATTTCATACTGATAATCAGATTACAAATAATCAATCGAACAAAGGAACGATGTACTATGGCGAGTATCAGTTGCAACGGATATTTAAAAATATAGATTTTACTTTCACTGGTGGTATCGTCGGGAATTTATCTACCTCTCACGCTGAACTATATAAATCAAGCGGTTCGCCGGATAATAAAATAGTAAATGCTTCGGGTTATATTCAGATAGATAAAAAGTTTTGGAAAATATTAAATCTTTCAGGTGGTTTCAGATATGAATATTTTAAGATGAATGATTTTTCATCTGTTGTTGCTCCTATCTTTCGTGCCGGTGCAAGTTTGCAGGTGCTGAAAGCTACTTTTGTGAGAGCCAGTTATGGGCAAGGATTTAGATATCCAACAATTACAGAACGCTACATATCCACTAAAGCAGGACTTTTCGGAGTATATCCAAATCCTGATTTAAAACCGGAGACGAGCAATAGCTTTGAAGTAGGCGTTAAACAAGGGTTTAAAATAGGTAAGTGTATGGGCTATTTGGATGTTGCTGGTTTTTACCAACGGTATAAAAATACCATTGAATATTTATTCGGAATATGGGACCCATCGCCAAACATTACGGTTGGTTTTAAATTCCTAAACACAGGCGAATCGCGGGTGCGAGGCACAGATATGTCGTTTGTGCTTGCTTCTCCCGAAAGCAATAAAAAGTTTGGTGTTACCGCATTGGTTGGTTATACGTATGTGGAACCAGTATGCCTTACTCCTGATAGTGTATATGCGATAGATAAATCTCCGCTGAATGGTGGGCAACCATTGAGTTATAAAAATAGCAGTATGGATACGACGAGCAATATTTTAAAATATCGTTTTAAACATATGGTGAAAGTAGATGTTGAATTTAGAATTTTTAAAGTGATGGTTGGCGTTAGTTACAGGTATTACAGCAAGATGCAAAACATTGATAAAGCATTTGAAACGATTGAACAAACTACTGCGCAGATACCTTGGATTGAAGACATAAGAGTGGTTGATTATTGGAAAAACCACAAGGGGTTTAACGTGTGGGATTGCCGAATTGGTGGGATGGTAAATAAAAAAACAAAGTTGTCGTTGGTGGTAACCAACGTTATGAATGTAGATTATTCCTTACGTCCTTTAAAAATAGAATCGCCACGAACAACAATGCTGCAGTACGTTTATACTTTTTAAATACGCAATTATTTATTTTCTTCCTTGTTTTTTAGCTTCTGATATTCCTTCATTGTATCCTGTTCTCGGCTGTCGTGGTAAGCATCGTAATAGCCAAAAGCTATGCCAATGCCCCAACCAAGAGTACACCAAATGGGCCAAGCACCAAATATATCGCCGTGCTCGCGCCTGCCATCAGTAATGTACCACATAGCCCATAAAAAGCCATTTACAATAATGTACGACGCTAAATGTTTTTTAAACTTTGCGCGCTTCCTTGCTATTTGCCAAAGCTGTTTGTCTCTTTCTTCCATTGTTTTAGTATAAGAGTTTAGTCTATATTATTTTTTCTCTTCACACTGTTTCAAAAAATATTCTGTCGAATTTTTTCCCCAATGAGGTGCAATAGTACTTACAGGTTTAAAGGTTTCGAACATTGCTTTTGCTTTATCAAAAGAAACTTTTGCTTTATCTTTTCCTCCTCCAAACATTGGCGGAGTATAAAAGAACGCTGTACCTTCCAAATAAACAGGGCGAGGATTTGTAGCATCCAACTTTTTCGCTTTCTCTCTTAACTCACCTGCCATTGTTCCATATTTTTGTCCGCGAGTCATCGGACTAACACTTATACGAGCAGAAGCAATTTGCGCTTGCAGTGTAACAATTTCCGAATTATTCGGACTTAAAGAATCTGCCTTCTTTAAAAATGTTTCTGCTTTATCGCACCAAGTATCAACATCTGCTTTTGGTGAATACGTCATATTTACATAACAATATGCAGCATAATATGCAGGCAGCCATTCTGCTTTTTCTGCATTTCCGATACGTTCAAACGTGTTCGCTTCGTTTTGCAATATTGCTGCATCTCTTGTAGTATCAAGTATTGCAATGTTGTGTTCCATAGTAGCAATGTACTTTGCATTTTGTGCATTGGATAAATTATATATCCCTAATAATGCAATGATGATGATTGTTTTTTTCATTTTGGTTTGGTTTTATTTATTTTTATTTTGTTGTTTTTAATTATTATTATTTATCACATCCTTCGACCTATCTGTTCCGAATGAAAGAAATAAACCTACAAAAAAGAAACGTTTTGCAGGTGGCGTTATTGCTTGGCTGCGCTGCAAATCATACGAGTAGCGATAACCAAATACTTGGTCTTGTCCGAAAACATTGGTAACAGCAAAGGCAAGCACTGCAAAACATTTTTTTATCTGCTTTAAAAAAGCACAGTTTACACCCAGCGAATTATAATCAATGGTAGATTGACTCATAAATTCAGAAGGTGTATTTCTTGGATTATTATACGGGCGACCGCTCGCATACGTATAAGTAAACCCTGTGCTTAGGTTTTGTTTTACAAAAAACTTTTTGAAAACTAACGTTGCTGTATGTGTTGCTGCAAAAGGTGGTGTAACTTCTTTCGGATAATATAAATACAAACGCTTTGTATCTAAATAAGTATAGGAAATCCAATAATCAACGCCGTTAAATGTTTTTTTATCTCGCCAGAATAAATCCAATCCTTGTGCATAGCCATAGCCGTTGTTTGATACTGTGCGGGTTAGCGTTGCAGCACTGTCGGGATTATAGAGGGTGAGGTTATCGTATTTTTTGTAATAAATTTCTAAACGCAAAGTATGAAAATCATCCACCTTTTGAATGTTAGCAATGTAATGCGTTGCTTTGTTATACCCAGGTATCTGCGGATTTAAAAGAAAGTTACGTTCCGGCTTTTGATAAAACTGTCCGTAAGCGAACGAAACAGTACTATAATCACCCGTTTTATAGGATACAGAAGCACGCGGGGCAGTTACATATTTATTCATAATAGTAGAGTATTCGCCTCTACCACCTAATCGCATCACTAATTTCTGACTAAGGAAAACATCTGCTTCCACAAACTCTGCCGAATAATTATCATATACATTTGTCCTGTTTTCGAAGTGATAGCCATAGCTTGTTCCTTTAATGTTGAACCCTTCAAAACTATATTGATACTCCGCTCCGGCACGTATAATAGACATCTTGCCGATACCTCTGCTCACCATTACTCTGCCTTGCGACAAATCAGATTGTGAACGGATGGTATCAAACGATAAATTTATTTTATCTACATTGGTGCTGTACGATGCGCCAACGTTAAGCACCCACTTCTCTCCCAATCTTTCTTTGTATGTAAGATTAGTATAAACATTAGTGTTTGCAAGTTCGAAAAGATTCTTGTAACCATTGGTACTATCCAAACTTGGGGTTTTAAAGCCGAAGTTAGAAAGGTTAAAATATCCATAAAATTTAATGATGCCGGACGGTGAAGTTTTCTTGCGGAAGTTTACTGACCCGCCAGAGAACTGCGGTTGTGCTGTGTATTCAGGTGCTTGTTTCACGATATTAAAATACGGAGTAAGATTAGTATAATTAATATCAGCACCTGCGCTCATATTTTTTTCTTTCCATAAATGATTATGCCCCACCCCTACACCTACCGAAGATATTGCGACTGTGGAAGAAGTGCGGTCGGGCAAATCGTTTGTTTCCAGTGCAAGTACGGACGACATTGCTTGTCCGTATTGTGCCGAGTAACCTCCTGTGCTAAACACAGTGCCTTTAAAAATGAAAGGTGAAAACCTACCCCGTGAAGCTATATCAGGGTTTGCGGAGTAGAACGGATTGTTAACCACCATCCCATCAATGATGGTTTTTGTTTCGGCACCTGTGCCACCACGTACAAATAACTCTGCCGATTCGCCTACTTGCTGTGCGCCTGGCAATGTTTTTAATGCACCGTTTATATCTCCTAAGCCACCTGCCGTAGTAACAATATCAAGTGGTTTAAGCACGGTGGTACGTCGCTCATCACTCGCTTCTATAGTACCTGCGGAAATGGTTACTACTTTCAATTCGTTAAATGCTTCTTTTAAAACGGGATTAAAAACAATATCTTTTCCTGTTAATCTTACTTTCTTTTCCAGCGTCTCGTACCCTATAAAGCTAACAGCGATGGTAGCTTCGCCTGTATCGTTGGCGGTAAAAGAGTAGCTACCATCAACAGAAGAAGAGATACCATCATACGAACCTTTAATTAAAATGTTGGCACCGGGAATGGTTTGTTTTTTCTGGTCGGTTACTTTGCCCGAAATTTTTGTTTGGGAAGATATACTCTGAACACTCAATAAAATCAGTACAAATACAGTAATTATTTTGTTCATATAAAGAGATTAAATTTTCTGCCGTAAAAATAAGATAAAATTTTGATTAGTTGTCATTCAATTGTCTTACAATTGCGCACAAAAAATCCCGCACTTGCGGGACTTTCTTTTAAAAACATTTTATTACTATAAAAACTCAACCGTAAATTCGCCTTTGTTTATTAAATCAGGATTAAACACCATTAAAAAATGGTCATCTCTTACATTGCCCAATTCGGCTGCTGTTACTGTTTTTACTTCAGTAGGAACAAGCTCTATAAACACGGCACTGATGATTCCAGTTTTGGTGGATGCTAAATAAAAACGTAAAACAGTATCGCCAATATTACTTAATTCCAATTCAGCATCTGGCAGCAATGTACGCTGAACGATAAGTTTCTTTGAATTTTTCTTAACACTATTTTGATAGAAAATTTGTTTCCCTTTACGGATAGAAACCAAATCGAAATAGCTGGCAGCTAATGATGGGTTGGTTTTAAACTGTCTCATTAATGCGCCTAAATTAGCGTATTGCTCGTTTGCCATCGCTATTCGTGCAGTTTCCAGTGCATTTGCAGCTATCATTACTGCGTTAAAGGCAGATTTTTGGGCAGTATCAGCATTTTTCAACAACAAAGTAAAATCATCAACAGCTGTTTTAACGTCAGCTAAAGCAGTATCGGTACCTATCGAAATACTCAATGTAACCAATGCTTGTATGCGTTCTTCTTGTGTTCCTGTTTGAAAAGGATTATGTCCGTGAGGCAATAAAGCAAGATAACCGGAGCTTCCTTTAGGACGAACTACGGAAATAGCTGCATCAAGAGCATTAATTTTTTCGAATCCTAATTGAGTAATAAGTAAGTTAAATGCGTTTGTTGACGATATTTGCGCAGCTGCTTTAGATTTATGTGTACTAAAAGCTGTGCCGTACGCTACATTTATTGGGTGATAGGTAGCGTAAAAACCTGCAATAAAGGGGTTTCCGCTGTTGTTGAATAAAGCACCATCGTGAAAATTGCTGATGCGAATACCCAATACGTTGCTATCTTGCGTAGCTGTTATTATTGGGTTGGTTAAGTAAATCCATTCTCTTTCCATTGTTTTGTTGTTTTATTTGTTTGTTTATTTATTACTAATTATTGTGGTTACTCTATATTATTGTCTTATTTTATTAAAAGCTCTTAAAAAGTCGATTTTTTACCTCATTCTCAAAAGATGAGCAAAATCAAGTTCCTGAATGCATCTTTTAAAAAAAAGATTAGCAAAATGAACTTCTTTTGTACATCTTTTAAAAAAAAGATTAGCAAAATGAACTTCTTTTATACATCTTCTAAAAAAAAGATTAGCGCGATGAACTTCTTTTGCTCTCCTGTTAGAAAACAAATCAATAAAAGCATTTGCTTTTGCCCATCTGTTACTTCCCAACTTAACAAATTCTCTTTTTTCTGCCTTTCGCTATTTTAAAGAACGTATCAAAATCAATCTCCTGTTTCTCCCCCGTTTTGATGGCACAAAGGTGCTAACTAAAATAGGTGCTCGGCAATACTCAATAATGAGGGTTATGTTTTCAGGTATATTTTCTGTTATTTGTACTCCTTATATATATGATGTATGAAAGAAAGTGAATTGAAACAGAATAATATAATAACTATTGGCTTGCATTCGGATATGCTTACTGCGATGTCCATAGGGGTGGACTGGAAAGAGGTGGAAAAACAAAACTTAGGAATAAATGATTTTCTGAATTCGGAAAATGCTAGTTCGTACGTCACCAATTTTTTTGAAGATGCTTATTTTTTTCTTAACGACA
>CAILDT010000216.1 GCA_903833025.1 uncultured Bacteroidota bacterium
CTTTATTAAATAAGGAAGTAACACGAGCAACAAGGTGGCAGCACCAACAATTACAAAAGCAAAATTGGGATTGATATACGTTAACGAAAGACTTAGTCCGATTATAAAAATATTTACAACGTATAAAGTTATTGCAGTTTTTTTATGACTGAAACCAATATCCATTAATCGATGATGTAAATGGTTTCTATCAGCAGAAAAAGGAGATAAGCCACGCACAGCACGATAAATAAATATTCGCAATGTATCCATTAGCGGATAAACTAAAACCGCCATAGCAAAAATGGGTCGTGATATTCTTAAAATAAATTGGTTTTGAATTGTACTTACATCAAAGCTGATGAGTTTTATGGCGAGCACACAAATAATTAATCCGATGGTTAAGGAACCCGAATCGCCTAAAAATATTTTTGCAGGAGAAAAATTAAAAATCAAAAACGCTAATAACGAACCCGATAAAGCAAATGCAAGGCAAGCCATAACACTATCGCCTGCTAAAGCAAACCAGGCTCCAAAAGCCGATGCTGCTATAAACCCTATTCCGCTTGCCAAACCATCAACTCCATCAATAAGATTAAATGCGTTTACTACTACCACGTAAGTAAAAAACGAAAGAAAAATGCTTGCCCATAGTGGTAAATCTTGTATCCCGAAAAGCCCGTGCATACTCACAATACGGATATCAGCCATTAAAACTAATATCATACTTACAATAATATGAGCGAGTAATTTTTTTACGGGCGCGGTGCCAATAATGTCATCTTTAATACCAACAAAAAACATTACCAACACGGTGCAAACAATATATTTATAATCTGCCATTGCTTTGGCAGCCACCACCGAATCGTGGATAACAGGGAACCATAAAGAGAAAGCGAATAACGTGCCTGCAAAAATTATTATTCCGCCAATGGTAGGTATTAATCTATCGTGAATTTTCCGTTCTTCATTAGGTGCATCAAACAGCCGTTTTAGTTTTGCCACCTTAATTAGCGATGGTGTGGCAAGTAACACAAGCATAAATGATGATAAAAAAACGAGTATTAAAAATTGCATAATTTTAGTTGATTAAAAATCGTAATACAAATTAGTGAGCGAAGTTCGTATTCCAACGTAAATAAATTGTGTGTTGTAAGTTTTGTTATTTGTTTGCTGTGTTCGGTTTGTTAATCCAAGCACAATATTAAAGTTTGTGTTTGGATTTACCAAATATCCGATGTGAATATCTTCAATTATTAAAGTTGTTTTTACGCCTTGCAACGCATAAATATTATCTGGGTTTTGTGTGGAAGCAAAAACATTATCAGCTTTAAAAATATTGCCTCCGTAATTAAAACCGGAGCTATCAGCACCTTTTACAGCGTATATGGCTTTGTATTCAATAAAAAAATCTTTTATTTTATAATTAATAAACCCAACCATTTCATAAAAATTTGCGCCAAGCGGATGTGCTAACGGCTGATTATAATGGGTATAACTTTGTTCGGTATTGGTGGCAGCATACGCATAAGGACGAACAGTATTATATTCGAATTGTGCGTGTAAATTTTTTATGGTGAATAAATCAAAATACTTTATTCCAATTTGATAACCTGTTTTATTATTTCTTTTATCGGTGTTGCTTGCGGAAGCTACATCATCTAACATATATTGTCCGTAAACGGAAATAGATTTTGTAAATTTAACTTTCAACGTTGCTCCGTATAAAATATTATTGGTGCCGTGTAATCCATAATTCGCAGCATTAACGCCTATTATAGGGTCAAACGTATTAAAGTTTACGTGTTGCCTGTTGTTGGAATCTGCCGCTTCCCAAATCATCCCCTGAAATAAACCGATATGCACTATATCAAACAAATGAAAATTGAGCATTTGAAAACTTCCAACCTTTTTCTGAAACAATCTTTCGCTGTGCGGTGGAGTTTTAACGCCGCCATCAGTAAGGTTCATAAACGATGTATATAAATTTGTGTATTGAATATGTTTGTAGGTAGTAGTAATTCTGGCAAACGGATAATTAAACGCATTGTCGGATAATAATAAAGAGCGATAGCCATCACCCACAAAATGTTTTCCGTTCCCTACCTGCACGTTCAGCATTTTAAAAGGTGTGTAAGAAACATAACCGGACGACATTGCATAGTCGTACCCCTTGGTTCTAAACGGTTTCGACCTACCCTGACCTGGCACAACTGCGTAATTATAATTTGCCGTTTGCGGAAATAATTTATTTGATTGCGCAATAGCAGTATCTACATAGTTAGGAAAAGTAGATTGATTTTCATAAAAGGAAGATTCGAACGCCACCTTTTTTCCTATTGCACCTTTCACCACAAAACCTCTTGTATTGGTATAAAGTTTTCCTCCTGTTTTTGATGCAAAATCTTTTCCCAACTGAACATTTAAAAGTGGGTCAACGTTCAACTGAAATTTATCTGCCGTATCATTTACAATCATAAAACTTTCTTTTTTTATCTTTCTATAAAGATAATTGCCTTTCGATTTATCTTTTTTAGAAAAAGTGGGAGTAACAATGTATGGTTTAAAATTGGAAAGGTCTTCGATGGTATCTTTTTGTCTTGGAAAACCAACTTTATACGTTTTGCCATCTACCACAAAAGTGCTATCCTTACTTTTTGTAATTTTATCTTCCAAAGATTTAGGCATTTTAGGATGAATTTTATTTACTTCCTTTTCATAACCCAATCCCCATTCTCTATTTAAAGGTAAATTTTGCTGCGCGAAAAGGATAGTTGGCAGAAAGAAAAGTATAAAAAAAGTGTTTTTATAGCATTTTTGGTGGCGAAAAGGGAAATGGGTCTGAAAATCAATAAAATGAGAAGTTTTCTGGGTTCGGGCAACTCTATTCTGGTATCGGGGAACTCCTCGCAGGTACCAGAAAACTCTTCGCAGGTACCAGAAAACTCTTCGCAGGTACCAGAAAATTCCTCCGCAGGTACCAGAAAACTCTTCGCAGGTACCAGAAAACTCCTCGCAGGTACCAGAAAACTCTTCGCAGGTACCAGAAAACTCCTCGCAGGTACCAGAAAACTCTTCACAGGTATCAGAAAACTCTTCGCTGGAACATAAAATTTCACGTATTCTCATTTTTTTCCTGAATCCAGAAAGTTTTTCACTTCCTTATAAACTCCCGCAATTCCTTCTTCCAAATTTATTTTATGTTTCCAACCAAAAGAATGAAGCTTACCAACGTCCATTAATTTTCTCGGTGTGCCATCAGGTTTGGTAGTGTCAAATTTTAATTCGCCTTCGTACCCAACAATCTTTTTTACCAGCAACGCCAAATCTTTTATCGTAATATCTTCGCCCACTCCAATATTTACCAATCCGGGTTCGTTATAATTTTGCATTAAA
>CAILDT010000217.1 GCA_903833025.1 uncultured Bacteroidota bacterium
ATGATAAATTAAAAAAATTTATAATGTTAATATATAATACCTGTTTTTATATTATTAATAAACCAAATGTACAAAATATTGACTTTGTCAAAATGCATGATCAAGGTGATCTTGATACAATACCCATAGCATTATTTCTAAATGCATTATATAGTGTATTATTGATTGAATCAAATAAACAAGCTTTAGAAAAAGTATCATTATTAAATATTGATTTAAAATCAAACAAACGTGATTTTGATTTAATACAAAATGTAGATTATGATTTAGGTGATGCTAATGCTAATGTTGATGATTTTAATCCAATTGAACCAGTACAATATAGCGTAGCACCTGGCAGTAGCCGTAGCAGTACACGTAGCAGTACACGTAGCAGTACACGTAGCAGCAGCAGCACACGTAGTAGCAGTACACACAAACCTGTTCTAACAGCAGTCAATTATGGTGAGGTAAATTTGTAAGACTTTCCCAATAAAGGTTTTACTACCTTTTCCCAAGAAGGGTTTTGCGGCACTTTTTCAAAAGTGCAAAAATTGAAACTTAAAATCATATAAACACAATACGTTATATCATTTTAAGTAAAATGCGTTCCATCGACAACCCTATAGAATTCCGCGCGAATATTTGCGCAAAAATCAGAATCCTCTTGGACGAGGGATTAAGCGTTCAGTCGGTCGAAAATATGGAAAAGAGTATTTACAACTACTGCATTAAAGATGCGGGCTCTAGGAATATCGTGAAAAAATGGGACAATCCGTTCTTCGTGCAGCTCTATTTAGATCGGCTGCGGTCTATCTACTTGAATATCAAGCAATCGCCCGAGTTTAAAGCGCGACTTTTAAGCAAAGAGTTGAAGGCGCACGAAATCGGCGGCCTGACTCATCAAGATATGGCGCCGGCGAAATGGCAGCGACTCATTGAAGACAAGAAAGTCCGCGACGAGAATAAATATACGCCGAAATTAGAAGCGTCGACCGATAACTTTACCTGCCGGAAATGCAAATCGAAGAAATGCAGCTATTATCAATTACAGACGCGATCCGCCGATGAACCGATGACGACCTTTGTGACGTGCTTGGACTGCGGATCAAGGTGGAAATGTTAGTAGGGGCAAGCCCCTACGACCCCCTTTTTAGAAAACCCCGTCATGAACTCGGGTACAATCTTGGCTACGATGTTTGGCTCAACCTTTAAGAAAGGTTGTTCTTTTGCTTCGCTTTATGCTTTTGCTTCGCTTTATGCTTTTGCTTCGCTTTATGCTTTTGCTTCGCTTTATATTTCGTTTCGCCTTATATTTTTTGGTAATTCTGCCGCCTTTTTTTATTCCAAACCATCCTGTTTTTTCTTCCTCCTTTTTTTTTAAATGAATTGAAAAATATTCTGCAATATCTGATTCAATATGTGCATAAAGATCAGGGAATGTTGCATCTAAATCTTTTTGTGTGTTAATATTATCTTTTTTATATAAAAATATTATTCTTTGTTTACATTTTTTAATATCGGTATCCGTATGTAATAAATTTTTTAAAAATAATAATATGCGATTTTTTAAC
>CAILDT010000218.1 GCA_903833025.1 uncultured Bacteroidota bacterium
ATATAGAATATAAAAAAGCAATTAGAGAAAAAGAATTAGAATTTTACAAGAAAGGTGATGACATTTTTGAAAAGTATATTTCTGCAGGAATGACAAAAATGCGAACATATATTAAAACAAGTGACGTAAATAAAGATCCAAAAGATAAGATGGTAAAGGATCGAAAAAATATGACATCTTTTGAATGGGATACTGATAATGTAGAAAGTCTAATGAAAAAATGGGATATAAATAGTGCTAGCATAAAACCGCCTTCATCTTGGTTATTAACACCTACATTAACTTATGTGGGAGTAAAACAAGCCATCGAATTGGGTAACTATTTAAATGATAAAATCAATACATATGATTATTTTCTTTGTTCGCCTACTGTTCGAACTATAATGACTGCATTGTATGCTATATTAACCGCATTTGATAATGATTTAACCACATTAGTAGATAAAAAATTAATTATTACACCTTATATTAATGAACCCTATAATGGAGCTGGTGCGGTTGGATTAGATCGAGCGAATGCAGGTATTCCGATTGAAATAATTAAAGAAGTCATTGAATATATTGCCGAATTTATAGCTAATGATGAATGCGGGTTTTTTCCAGAAGGATTAAAGAGAAAAATTACAAGTCAAGAAATAATAGATTTTTTTGATATAACTCCGTATGTAGAGGAGGTAAACAAAAACCCAAAAGAAGCATATGAAGGTAACCTGAAAGATGGCATAGAACAAATAAAAGCAATTATTGGTGTTAAAAAAGAAAAAGAAACTGTTAAAAAAAATGAACCAATATATGATATAGCTACTGAATCTGCTACTAAAATATTAGCATTTTCGCACGGGAAACTTATTGGTGAAATGAAACAAGAAGGTTATGGATCAACTTTTGATAAAGATATAAAAGGAAAATTAATGAATATATTTTTTCCCGCTAATTGTAGTTTATGGGATATTAGTTATGATGAAGAATTACATATGATTGAACTAAAAAGTGACCTATTAACTTCGGAAGAAATTACAGAAATTAAAACATTAACAGATGTAAATGAAGATAGATTAAAAGAAATAATTGAACCAAATGGAATAAAATTTCCTTTTGTATACAATTATTCAGGCGGAAATGTAAGAAACATCTTAACAGAAGCAGAAGCAGCTGCGAAAGTTGAGCTTGCTTTGGTAAATGCTACGCCAACATCAAAATATTTTTGTGGATTAGCCAATAATCAATTACGAGGACAAATAAATCGATTATGGTTAGAACATTATTCTGATATCAATAATCCTACAAATTATAAAAAACATATAGGTATAGGTACAGCATCATTCAAAAGAAGACGACAAACATTTAGTATTAAAGGCGGTAAAAAAACCCGTAAGCGTAAACATAATAAAAAATCCAGAAAGCATGTTAAAAAATATATGCGAAAAACACATAAAAAACGTTATACTAAAAGAATATCAAAATAGAAATTTACGCCGAAGATGATGATGCATTTTTCGCCAATTCATCTGTAAGCATTTTAATCTCCTGATCTTTCCCTTGTAATAAATTCGTCAAATGAATGATTTGCGCTTGTTGTTGCTGTAAAACACCGACAATTTGTTCCATCGTTAATTGTTGCGGTGGACCATCGCCTTGTTTTATACTGATCATTGGCTGCTGCTGTCCTTGTGGCTGTTGCTGCTGCTGCTGCTGCTGTAAGGCTATCGCTTTATCCATTTCTTTCTTCCGATGTTTCTCTATTTCCACCATTTGTTTAATCACATCCGGCTTCATATAAGAGCGCCCTTGTTCATAAGGTTTCAATAATTCTTCGATCCGATTCATATAAAAATCCCGCATATCATCATTAGGAATAAACATCTCAACTGTTTTTGGCGATTCTTTTGTATATTGCGGATTATAATTTCCTTCTAGCAGCCTGCGTTTATCAAACGTATTATGCGCGTGCGAAAAGACGAGGATTGTTTTCAAAGGTTCTAATTGTACAAAAGGAATAGTATAATCTTTCAAGAAATGTTTTTCTTCAGCTAATGCCGCGGTATCTTCATAACGCGTCATCTTTAAGAGTTTCTTCTTGAAAGCGAAAGTACCGGCAGTTGAATGCGACTGTTTATAAGGCCCAAACTGGTACATCTTTTGAATATGCTTAAAATAAATATATATTTCGCTACTGCCGGCACATAAGGCTTGGGGCGTTTTTACTAACATATCAACCGCGTGCGATATTCGCTCCGGAGGATAATAATCATCGTCATCCATATATACAATAATATCACCAGACGTTTTAGCATGCATCAAATTCCTTTTCTTGCCTAAAAGCATTTTCTCATCATAGGCAAAGTATTTGACTTGCGGAATATGCTGCACCATGTCGCCAATTTTGTCTGTTCCATCATCCACGATAATCCATTCTATTCGATCTTTGGGATAATCTTGGTGTTCAAAACATTTAATCATATAGGGGATAAAAGGTCGCCGATTAAATGTCGGGGTACAAATGCTGACAAAAGGTAGAGCATTTGAAGTAGCAACCGTAGCAGCAGTAGCAGCAGTAGCAACAGTAGCAGCAGTAGCAACAGTAGCAGCAGTAGCAACAGTAGCAACCGTAGCAACCGATCCTTTACCGCTCTTCTTCTTATTTTTATTTTTACCCATTAATTAATATAACTAATTTTCTTTTATATATTAATTAAAATAATTGTTTGGAAAAATACCGCCAGACAGTTCTCGCGACTAATAATAAATAAACGACGCCCATAATACCGGCAATTTTTGAATCTAGTTTATCATATGCTGCACCACAAACGAAAAAACCAAATAATATCACCATTGGGTTCACATTACATGCCATAATATTCGCGACTTCTTTCCAATTTTGACTCATCGGGTAAAAAAGTAGTGTACCGATTAAACGTAACAGGACAACCCCAGCTAACCCGCCAAATAAACCCCAAGAGTAGAATAAAAATCCACCCAAAACGGTTATTTTCATATCAGCTGCAATACCTGCGCCCAATGCTGCGAAAAATCCTGTTCCAATTGCTATTAAACTTATTAAAAGTGTAAATGGTGCTGCAATATATATTTGAAAGGCATGATTACCTAATGGACCATCCGGCGAAAAACAATCCAACCAACCTTTTAAAAGAGCCCGATTACTTTTAAAACAGCCTGCTACGCATTTTGCAAACCAATTGACTAAGCGCTTAACTAACGGTAAAGCTTTCAATTGTTCTTTCGTAGGCGTGCCTTTAATTTCAATTAAATTATATGGAAAATTATCCTCAAAAACAGAAAATGATCCTGTTGACGTTTCTTGACAGTCAACTACATTTGATGCGCCTTTTTTATTAATTTGATACGCTTTTGCATTGTAAAACAAATCATCTGTCGGCAATATTATATCTAATTCACTTCCTCGTGTTGTTAAATATATAAAACTTGACCCGAATAATCCGACTATCATAGTTATTAAAAAAAAGACAACGAGAGATTTAACAAATGAAACCCAAACAGCTGACTTTTTCCAATTATCGGGATCCTCATCATCATCCTCATCTCTTTTTTCCCATAATCCCATTTATATATACTTAATAAATAATAATTTTTTATGGTAACTAACA
>CAILDT010000219.1 GCA_903833025.1 uncultured Bacteroidota bacterium
AAAACAATGTGTGGCAATTGCTAAATCGGAATTGCCATATGATGAAAAATATTTCTCTAAAAAGACTTGTTTTTAACCACAGTTCTTGTTATCAGCAGTAATTTTTTTTCGTGTCGTGTCAAGGGTTTCAAGTATTTCTTGTAATGTTGTTTCGTTACTTCTTTTCTTCTGTAGTTACCTTCACGCTTTGTTCGGCAATTGCTTTGTCAATAGCAGACTTCAATTCTAACAATTCTTTTTCGTTGAAACTGTTTGTTGTTTTCCATTTGCCGTCCTTCTGATAAACCTTTTCTATTTGAAAGTTTTTCCACGTTCCGTCCTTCCCTTTGTTTTCCCATACCACAACTTTTGCCGCGCCAACTTTATAAGTCGCTAAAGGTTTTTGTTTGGATGTCTTCGTAGTGTCTTGTGAATAACTTGTCAATGCGAAACACGCAAGCAAGAATGTTGTTGTAATTAGTTTTTTCATTTTCGTTTTTGTTTTTTAATTATTATTAATTGTTTGTCGTTCGTGTTCGGTTCGTGTCTGTTACGCTCGGTCGTATTATTGCCCATAACGGTTTGCAGCTACAAGAAGTTGGCGATTTCGAAGCACAAAACTGTCTGCCACCACTGAACTTGATACGAAGCACAAAGCTTCATTTAACCACTGAACCGCCAATTTCTTGTAGGTGCTGTTATGGGCTGGTTTTCTTTTTGCAAACATTATTCAACAATAATTTTCATGCTTCTAATATTGACTACAACATCATTTAATTGTCGACCTCTTTTTTTTTCATCGTTTTCCTGTTTTCGTACTTAAGGGCTATAAGTAACGAATGTCATTCTTTCTATTATTCCTAAAAATCAATAATGTAAATACTCTTACCATGACCGACAATTATAATTTTTGATTCTGATATTTTTTCAATATCATAAAAAGCGCAGGGGGATAGGTTCTTTATTTGTTCTATTTCACTTTTATTTTTGTCAAATATCATCAATTTACAATTTGCAGTAACCGAAATTATCTTCCCATTGATTACATCCATACTCCATAAACATCCTGTTTTATTCAATAGTAATTGTTTTTGGTCTTTCATTCCAATAATCCCATTTTCTTTAAAGTGAATATTTCTTGCACCGACATACCAAATATTATTATCGAAAAACGTTATTTCGTGAACCAGTCCTTTTATTTTAGTGTCTTTTTTCCAATCTATATAATTCTCCGTTTTAATAATTCTAGTATTTAGACCATTAAAAGTAGAAGCGAGGACATTCCCATTTTCTAATTCCAAAAGCGACCAAACAAATTTTCTGTAACTTCTCCAAACTATGTTTATCTCTTCTAAATCATAATCAAGTATTGCAATAAATCCGTTCGGAATCTTTTTTTCACCTTTTGAAATTCCACTTGTACCACCGCAAACCATTAACTTTCCATTTTGTAATGCTATCATATCATAAAAGCATTTATTTTTAAAATTTGGAAATGTTTTTTTTATAAATATTTTATTTAGAATATCGTATCTGTAAATAAGAGCATTGTCAGTTATTAAAAAAATATAGTTTTCTTTTTTTATAATTTTTAAAATATTTAGTCCTTCATTTGGGAAGCTTTGCGAACTGACATTACCTAAAGAATCAATTTTTTTTAAGATGCCGTATTCTCCTGCTGCCCAAAATTCGTTTTCATTTATCTTTTCTATATGATAAAAACTGCTATCGGATTCTATGCCTTGGGATATAACATGAATTTTTTGTCCAAAAATATTTGAATAAAAAAGCAATAAAATTACTAATTGAATTTGATGTTTCATTGAATATGTGAAATAATGTAAGCTCTTATTCTACCAAATACAGTATCTTTCT
>CAILDT010000220.1 GCA_903833025.1 uncultured Bacteroidota bacterium
AAGCTTTCTATCTGTGTCCATATATCAAAAATAACTTTCTCCTTATGCCCTTTCACACGGCAATTGGTGAAAAATTTTTCACGCACTAAATTAAACTCATTTCGTTGTTTAAATTTCCACGACATCCCTCTGCGCAAATAATCGGCTTCTGTCAATGTTAACCCTGCAAAGAAATGTGCTACTTTAATTACATCCTCTTGATACACCATTACACCGTACGTTTCGTGCAACAAGTCATATAATTCGGGTAATTCTGCTCTTGCTTTTTCTCTTCTGCTTTTATCTCTATACCGCAAAATGTATTCACGCATCATTCCGCTTTTAGCCACACCCGGGCGTATAATAGAACTTGCCGCTACTAATCGCAAATAATCATCCGCATTTAACTTAGCCAACAGCATCCGCATAGCTGGAGATTCAACATAAAAGCACCCAATCGTTTTTCCTTCACGCAAAAGCACTTTTACTTTTTCATCCTTTTTAAACTCTTCAATAGCGTGTATATCTATTTCTACTTTCTTATTCTCTTTAATAATTTGCAAAGCATCTTTTATTTTCCCTAACCCACGCTGACTTAAAATATCGAATTTGTACAAACCAATATCTTCCGCTTCCAGCATACTGAACTGCGTGGTAGGGTATCCTTTTGGAGGCATATTGGTTGCGCAATAACAATTGATTGGTTTTTCTGAAATCAAAATACCACTTGAGTGAACACTTAAATGGCTCGGGAAACCTTGAATTAACTTGCTGTAGCGAAGCACTAATTTCCCTAATTCATCAACAACAGGATACCTATCTAATTTTTGTAACTTATCTATTTCGTCAGGTGGCAATCCAAACACTTTTCCCAATTCACGTACTACTGCATCTTGCTGAAACGTATTATAAGCACCTACCAGCGCTGTGTGATTGTTTCCATATTTATCGAATATGTGACGAGTAATATCATCTCTGTCGGTCCACGAAAAATCAATGTCAAAATCAGGTGGATTACTTCGGGCAGGATTAATAAAACGTTCGAAATATAGATCAAGTTGAATTGGATCCACATCAGTAATACGAAGCAAATACGCTACCATACTATTGGCACCACTTCCGCGACCAACCCAGTAATAATTTTTACTTTGTGCATATTGTATGATTTCCCAATTAATCAGAAAATAGGAAGAGAAATTCATCTGTTCTATTATCTGCAATTCCTTTTCTACACGTTGAAGCTCTTCTGCCGATGGGTTTTTATAACGATACTTTAATCCGACTTCACATTCACTTCTTAACTTTGCGATATCATTTGCGATGCTGTCTGTAAAATGTCTTTTATTTTTATTAGAGAACTTTCCATATTCAAATTCTATATTACAATCATTCAATATTGCTTCCGTATTTCTTATTATTTGTGGATATTCGGAATAAGCAATAAGCATTTCATTTCGAGCAAGCATTATCTCTTCCGAAGTCCCCTGTTCATCAATTGATAATTTACTTAATATTGTATTTTTATCAATTGCCCTTAACAATCTATGCGCATTCAATTGTCGCTTGTCTGCAAAACTTACTGGTTGTAAAGCGACTAGTTTATCCAAATGTTTTTTTGCAGATAAAAAAGCTAGGCTTGAAAGCTCCTTTATAGATATTCCTATAAATTCATTACGTCTCAATACCCTTCCGTTATAAGCATTAGAAGGATAAATAATATATGCATTATTAAAAGCAGGTGCTTCCGAATGGAAAGTAATATTAGTATGTAAATGACAAGAAAGATGTTCGTTCAATTCCCTAAAACCTTCATTATTAATAGCAATACCAACATACTGTTGTTTTATACCATTGCGAAAATCAATTCCTAATATTGCTTTAATACCTTGTTGTTCAGACATACGTATTGCATCGATGCAGGCTGAAGTATTATTAATATCAGCAAGCACAAAAGATGAATAACCTTTTTGTTTCACCCCATTTAATAATTCTACTATTGAAAGCGTTCCGTAACAAAAGCTATAATATGTATGACAATTGAGTAACATTAGTTTCCCTACAATTCCCCTTACCCCTTAAATGGGTTAAAGTTCCTATTCCTTAGCCCCATCCCCGAAGCCCGTTGCACAGCATCCTCCCCATATCGCTCCCGCATCCTATCCATCGCTCCATACAACTGCAACTGCTCCACATTGTCCTCAAACAAATTATATTGATAACTCCCCTGCACCAAATGCGTAAACCTCACCCCAATCAACCTAATTAACATCCGCTTCTCATACAACCTATCAAACAACCCCTTCACCTTCTCAATCAACACGTGGTCCAGCGAAGTATAAGGCAAATGCGCCTGCATCGTATAAGTATTAAAGTCCGAATACCGTATCTTCACAGTTACACAAGCCGTCAAACTCCCCTCACTCCGCAACTGAAAAGCCAGCTTCTCCGTCATACTCACCAACAAATAACTAAGCATTTTCACATCAATAGTATCCTTATCAAAAGTCCTCTCCGTCGAAATCGATTTCCGTTCACTATACTGCTCCACCACACTATTATCAATCCCATTCGCCTTCCGCCAAATCACCCCCCCATTCTGCCCAAGCACCTGCTCCATCAATTCCACAGGCATCTCCTGCACAGTCCTTACCCACACAACACCCATACTCCGCAACAACTCGTATGTCTTATCACCCACCATCGGTATCTTCTTTATTGATAAAGGAGCCAAAAACCCACGCTCACTACCCATCGGAATCTCCCGCTGCCCATTCGGTTTCGCCTGCCCAGTACCCACCTTCGCCACAGTCTTATTAGTACTCAAAGCAAACGAAATAGGCAACCCCGTCTCCCGCATAATCTTCTGCCTAACCTCCGTAGCCAACTTATAACAACCAAAAAACTTATCCATACCCGTCAAATCAATATAAAACTCATCTATCGACGATTTTTCATACAACGGCACACACCCCCTTATAATATCAGTAACATCCTTCGAAAACTTACTATACTGCTCCGTATCCCCCCTCACAACTATAGCTTCCGGACAAAGCTGTTTCGCCATCCGCATCGGCATCGCAGAGTGCACCCCAAAAGTACGCGCCTCATAACTACACGAAGCCACCACACCCCTATCACTCGTACCACCTACCAATACAGGCACCCCCACCAACTTCGAATTAGTCAATCGTTCCACCGAAACAAAAAACGTATCCAAATCAATATGCATTATCTTTCTATCTACCATCTTTATTAAAAGTCATTCATAATTGGCGAAGCCAAAAATCATATCACCCAATCCATTTCTAAGTTTCACTTTGATTTCATCTTTACCCTCAAACAAAAAATCATTCTTAATCATAAACAATCTGCGTCATCTGCGTTCCAATCCTTTCTTTTAAATACAAACAAATCTATT
>CAILDT010000221.1 GCA_903833025.1 uncultured Bacteroidota bacterium
CCGTTTTTATTAATAAATCAATTATAAGAACAGATGAAGAATGGACAATTGCAAAGCAAAATTATGTTTGGTTTGGTGTTAATGGTGCAATCCACAAAGGATTAGATTTGGTTATCGAGTCATTTGCAAAAACAAAAAATTGTAACCTTCATATTTGTGGAAACCTTGAATCCGAAATAGATTTTCTGAATCATTATCAACCAATAATAGATGCAAATCATAATATTACATATCATGGGTTCATTGACATAGATTCAGAATTATTTGAAAGAACACTTAAAAATGCTGCCTTTATTATTTATCCAAGTGCCTCCGAAGGTAATTCTCCTTCAGTAATCACATGTATGGCAAATGGCGGATTAATACCAATCGTTTCAAAAAATGCAGATATTAATCTCGAAGGCTTTGGTATTTCTATAAAGGATTTAACAGTTGATTCTGTAATCAATTCTATTCAACAATCACAAAATCTTTCTGTCGAAAAAATAAAAACTCAAAGTAAAAAGATAGTGGAGGAAACTCATTGTATTAATTCCTTCGAATATTTCAAAATCGATTTTAAACTAAAACTTCAGGAAGCACTCCAATCAATTTAAAAAATGAACTGTCGCATTTGCAATCAAAATAGTAAACTCATTTTTGAAACGAAAGTTTTGAATAAGTATGGCGTCAATTATTTTCAATGCACTAACTGTAAATTTATTCAAACCGAAGAACCTTACTGGTTGAATGAAGCATATCAAAATGCAATCACTTCCCTTGACATCGGATTAATCAGCCGAAATCTTTATCTACTCGAAAACATTCCCCAGATTATTGATAATTGTTTCCCGAAAGCCAAATCAATGCTTGATTATGGTGGTGGATATGGAATGTTTGTGAGGATGATGCGTGATAAAGGATATCAATATTATCGACAGGATATATACTGCGAGAATTTATTCGCAAAATATTTTGACATCACCGATAACCCAAATCTAAAAATTGACATTGTAACTGCATTTGAAGTTTTTGAACATTTGGCTAATCCTATAGAGGAAATTGAAAAGATGCTCTGCTATGCAGAAAATATTATTTTTTCAACAGTAGTTATTCCTGAAAACACCAACGAAATAAAAGATTGGTGGTATATAACTCCGCAAACAGGGCAGCATGTTTCTTTCTATTCTTTAGAAGCATTGCAATTCATGGCAAAAAAATATTACCTGAATTTATATAGTAACAATCAAAATCTTCATTTCTTTTCAAAAAATAAGATAGAAAATAAAATAATAGAGAAAGTATTTCATCCTCGAAAAACAATTAAGGAAAAAATTGCTGACAAACTAAGAAGTTCTGGTATTTCAAAACCTTCATTATTGCAAACCGACTACGATTTTATTTTAAATAAATTAAATAACCAGTAATGAAGATACTCCTTGATCCTCAAATATTTGTTCATCAAAAATTTGGTGGTATTTCCAGATATTATACCGAGATATATAAAGTATTAAACAAAAAGAAAGATGTGGAAATTTCCTGTCCACTTTTTTATAC
>CAILDT010000222.1 GCA_903833025.1 uncultured Bacteroidota bacterium
AAAAACAATTTACAAATGCACGTAATGCAGTAGAACAACAAATAAAAACTATAATTCTTAATACTGATAATACAACTATTGAAATTATTGAAAAACTTATTGTTGGATTAACAAAAATTGTAAATAATATAAGTATAGAAATAAATATATTGGCTAATACATATGATGTTATTGAACAAAAGAAAATTGCAGGAAATAATATTCAGAAAGATAATTTATCATTACAACATAGTTTTTTTATAGAACGATTAAACGTCTATGAAACATTACTAAATTTAGCAATATCTAAACAATCAGAACTAGATGCTGAATGGACAAGATTAAAAAAACGTTCAACGCGTAAATCACGCACTCATAAATTACGAAAATAATAGTATTATTTAGAAAATCCGTATACGCTCTGTAGGGTCTTTATATAATTCATCACCAGGTTTCACATCATAACACTCGTGCCATTCATCAAATTGACTCACAATATTATTTACACGAGCTGGAGGGGGGGCATGAACATCCATAAAAAGTGACTGTATAACCTTCTCCTTCTTTTCTTTTGTTCTCCAACTAACCGCAAAACTCTTAAAGAACTCGCATAACTCATGTTTTATAACTGTTGGCTCTTTACCACTCAGACGTTTTTTGAGCGCTGCTAAGGCAATTGAAACGCCGCATAAGTCCGCAATATTTTCACTCAATGTTAAGACACCATTCAAGTGTTTTCCAAAATACAGAGTTTTATTATAGAGTTCAATAAGCGCCTTCGTTTTCTTGTGATATCTCATTTGTTCCGCCCGTGACCACCAAGGATTTTTATTTCCTTGTTCATCATAGTCCTTCCCATCATTATCAAATGCATGACTAATTTCATGCCCAATAGTTGAACCAAGGCCGCCAAAGTTCCAGCCATCACTTGCTGCAGGGTGAAAAAAAGGCCATCGTAAAATTCCTGATGGGAGAATAAAACGATTTGCTTCATTGTAATAATATGCATTCACAGCAAATACATCATCCTCCCATTTGTCTGGGTGCAACTTTGTATTTATTTTATCCATTTCATTATTAAAATCTAAATTAGATAAGAGTAATATATTCTTTATCATTTGTTCTGGGTGTAATTCCGTATATTTATCTTTTTCTATAACTGCTGGATATGCTATTCCTAAATACATAGATTTTACTTTTTTTACAGCTATTACACAAGTACTTTCCTCTAACCATGATGTTTGACTAATAAGTTCCATAGCAGCTTGTTTTATTTCATTTGTAATACTCAGGGCCTGTGATTTAATAATTGGGGGAACAAAACCTTTTATAAAGGCACTTCCTAATGAAGCACTTAGCCATTGTTCAACCAAATGAAGGGCTAAACGATGCTGAGGCATTTTTTCAGTTTGTCCTCGGAGTCGTTTGCCAAATAATTCAAATTCCCAATCATCATATGGAGGAGGGAGAAGTGCTAACATATGTAATAATAATTGGCTTGAAAACCAAAGTTTCCAAGAATTTATTGGAAACGTATGAAACCATGAATTCAAATCCTTAAGATAATGAACACTTGTAATAAGTATTTGTTGAGAATTAACTTTTGCCGATGACCATCCTATACAAGATTCAAAAATAACATCCCAAGGAATTGCTGGATAGGTTGA
>CAILDT010000223.1 GCA_903833025.1 uncultured Bacteroidota bacterium
GAATTGAGCATACATCCACAGGATAACACTGCTTACACCAACTCCAACATTTCCAACTCACAAACATTAAACGTAGGTGGCTCTGCGGGATTGTTAATTAATGTAGGTGGATTTTTTATTGATGCAGGTGCAACTTATACACACGCCGAACTTCAGCAAGGCGATTATCTCGATTTAGGTTCGTTAAGCAACCAAAACGGTGCTGCCGATTTTCATTTGGGCGATTCGCCAACCGACTTCTTAACATTTAAGTTAGGCATTGCCGGCTATATCGACAATAGTGTAAGCGTAAGAGGAACTGCCGGCAGCCACCACTGCACACATCTTTCAGGACTTGGGCACGCTTGCGGACACTTAGGTGGCGGTATAAGCCACATCAGCATTCATATACATTAAGTGTTAATTGAAAAAAGTTAAATGCAACTTAGGTGTTGCTTAACAAGGCACCTTGCCTTACTTATTTTATACCTTTGAGTTTAAAGCAACTTCCATTCGCACCAAAAGAAATATGCTTTCTCATTTTTCAAACTTATGTATTTTGATATTTTTTCAAAGAAAATGTTCACGAATTGCGTTAAAACCCAAATAAAATGCTTTGAAGCGAAAGAAAGAATATTTGAGGTGAAACAGGTGCAGTTGGATACCAAAGAAAAAACTTTTGACGTGAAAGAAAGAACTTTTGACGTGAAAGAAAGAATATTTAAAGCGAAAGAAAGAGCGTTTGAAGTGAAAGAAAGAATATTTGAAGCGAAACAGGTGTAGTTTGACGCGAAAGAAAAATGTTTTGAGGCGAAAGAAAGAATTTTTGGCTTCAAAAGTGTTTATACAGTTTTTTCAGAAATTTTTGTTGAAAATTAATAAATTAGCTTTCCGACCGGTAAGGTCAAGGGCTATAAAACTATTCCTGATTTTAAAATACTACTTTCAAGATAGTTCGCAATTACCACCTAACAGTTCTCAATTGTTGATTAAAAAACTCGCTACACTTTTCTCTTTAAAATCAATGGTTTTGCAGAAGAGGTATCTTCATTTAGGAGTTAATAAAGGGCTGAATTAATCATATTGGAAGTTTTTATTAGTAGAAGTAATGATTGATTTAGTACTTTTGGGGGTGCAGATATTGATATGGTATCAGTAAGCATAAGACCGAAGTAAGCTTGAAACAGACGAACAGAATTTAGCGAACAGAACTTGACAAACAAAACGAAAATAAAAAGCAAAATCATTATAACCGTGTTAGCAATACTTATTTTTGTCGGGTGCAAGAAATATCCTGATGGAGGATATTTGATTCATATTAATAAAATTCCAGGACCTTACAGGATTGATGAATTAACAGTAAATGGAATTGACTCAACGAGTTCGTTCAACGGAAATCCTTGTTATTGCAATAGAATTTTTCAATTTTCATTTGTGGAGGATAATGGGTTTGGCGCAAAATTACAAAGTAATTGTGGAACCTTTCCTACAAATACTTGGCAGATAGCGGGTGATAGAAGACAAATTTTAATTACATTTGTTTATACAGCTTCTGCTGGAAGTCTTTATCCTTTTATCGTCAACCAGAATACTACAATTACTTGGGATATTCAGCGTTTAAAAAAAGACGACTTATGGTTAAAAACAAATCTAAACGGGAAGGAATATTATTTAAAACTTGTTTACACGCATTAACACAATAAACACTTGAAATGCTATAAACACTTGATACGAAAGACAAAACTTCTGCTACCAATAAGATTTATAATATTATAAAAAACAAAAACAATGAAAAAATCATTCAATAAATTACTTGTATTATTAAATACACTATTTGTGTTAACCTATTTTTGTTCCTGCGGAGATGTTCAATATACTGCTCCACAACCTTCGTGGGTTACAAAAAACGAAACAGCGTTTCCAAAAAGTATGCAAGGAAATTACAAATCGGGAAACGATACTTTTAAAATAACTGAAGACAGAATTATGCTTAGCAAAAAAGATTTTGATAATGATATTGTTCTTTCTGATTCTGTATTATTAAGAAAATGGAATACTACTTTTTTCCTCAACCTGTTACATCGCAATTATAGTGGTAGCAATAGTATTGGCAATGGTAGCAGCAACACTTGGTCGGTTATAATGGCAAAAGAAGAAAAAGAAAATCTCTTTATTTATGAAGTTAGATTAACCGATTCGCTTACATTAATAAAGTTAAAAGAGATTACAAAAGTTCAAGAAATTAAAAACACCTCTGGTGAAATAAACGATTTCATCATCAACCCAACTGCTGATGAATTTCAGAAAATAGTGAAGTCGAATTTATTTAAAGCCGACACGTTGATAAGAATAAAATGAGCGAACTTAATTTGAAACGAAACACACATACACGTACAAAAAAGTTACTGTTGCTATTAATTTGTATTCTGCTTATTAATATCACTGCCTGCGAAAGCCAACAGGATGGTATTACACAGGAAGACCATAATAGTATTAATAAAATAAATGATTCCTTATCCGCTACTGGCAAACACGGATATTATACATTCTATTTTATTGTAGGGCGATTAAAAACTAGTTTGGTAGATGGTACACCTTTTAATGTAGCGTTCACAAAAATAAATAAGGAGCTACTCGATAAAACAATCAAGTTTAAATTATTGGATGCTGACCATTATCAAATAAGTTATTCGCTCAACAATAAAGAAACAAGCTATGTTGGGTTGTTTGATAAAAAGTATGAAAACGATTACGAATCGGTGTTGGTTACTAAATCAGATTATCTTAAACCTAATGACAATAGCTTTGAAGCATCGCAAAACGTTGGTAGGAAAATTAATAATTTAAAAAACAATAGCTATATAATACAGGTGCATAAGTATTAGGGATTACTCTTTATTCTTTCATTACCTTTGCAACACAAAACAATAAGGCACAATAATAACATACAAAATGAAAAACTTATTTATACTACTAACCATTACCGCCGCATTTACATCGTGTGCTCAAAAACGCACCGACTATGCGGACAATAAATCGAAACCACAACAAACAATAAAAACTTCATCAACTATGGATACAGCAACTTTCGGAGCAGGATGCTTCTGGTGCGTGGAAGCGCAATTTCAATTATTAGATGGTGTAATCTCTGTTACTTCGGGCTTTGCAGGAGGTACCGTTAAAAACCCGTCGTACAAAGAAGTATGTACAGGCACCACAGGGCACGCCGAAGTATGTAACATTGTGTTCGACCCTTCAAAAATTTCGTATGATGAAATGCTTGCTGCCTTCTGGAAAACCCACGACCCAACACAACTTAACCGACAAGGCAACGACCAAGGCACACAATATCGTTCTGCTATTTTTTATCACAACGCAACACAAAAAGAACTTGCAGAAAAATATAAAAAAGAATTAGATGCCTCTAAAGCGTGGGACAAACCAATAGTTACAGAGATTAGTCCGTTTACAGTATTTTATAAAGCAGAAGATTATCATCAAGATTATTTTAATGCCAACGGCGACCAACCTTATTGCCACTATGTAATACAACCTAAAGTAGAAAAGTTTAAGGAAGTGTTTAAAGGAAAACTGAAACATTAAATCTCTTGACAACTCAAGGTAAGCAAACCAATAATCAGGAACCATCAATCGAAAACCCTTATAGAGTTATTGTGATAGGTGGCGGTGCTGCTGGCTTTTTTGCTGCTATTAACTGCGCTTTACTTTACCCGAATTATACTGTTACTCTTCTCGAAAAAACAAATAAACTGCTTGCTAAAGTAAAAGTTTCGGGTGGCGGAAGATGCAATGTTACACACGCTTGCTTCGATAATAAATTACTTGTAAAAAACTATCCACGTGGCGAAAAAGAATTGCAAAATGTATTCAGTAGGTTTACTACTACTGATACTATCAACTGGTTTCAAAAACGAGGAGTGGAACTTAAAACAGAAGAAGATGGAAGAATGTTTCCTGTTACTAATACTTCCGAAAGCATTATTAATTGCCTGATGCAAGAAGCTGATAAAGCAGGAGTAAAAATAAAACAGGAGGTAACGATTGAAGAAATACTACGAGATGAAGATGATTCGTTTGTATTAATAACAAGCAAAGGAGGTAATTTTCAGTGTAACAAATTAATTATTGCAACTGGCGGAAACTCAAAAGAAACAGCATATAACTGGCTACATAAATTAGGACATACTGTACAAAAACCTGTTCCTTCGTTATTTACTTTCAATCTTCCCAAGCACCCTATTACAGAACTAATGGGAGTTTCGGTACCTTTTGTAAAAGTTAAAATAGCAAATACAAAATTAGAAACCGAAGGACCCTTATTAATAACACATTGGGGAATGAGCGGACCAGCAATATTAAAAGCATCTGCCTGGGGTGCTCGCATTTTAAATGATTTGAATTATAATTATACTGCGCTTATTAATTGGTTACCGAAATATACAGAAGAAAAATTGCGAATAGAATTTAATAATCAGCGCGAAGAAAACGGAGCGAAAACAATTATTAATAACTCTCCGTTTGAATTACCAAAACGTTTGTGGGAATATTTTGTTACCAAAGCAAACATTGCAGATACTTTTCGCTGGGCTGATTTACCAAAGAAACAAGCAAACATATTAATTAATAGTTTGATTAATGACGAATATAAAGTGCAGGGCAAAACTACTTTTAAAGAAGAGTTTGTTACTTGCGGAGGGATTAGTTTGAAAGAAATAGATGTAACAACAATGCAGAGTAAATTAATTCCTAATCTTTATTTCGCCGGAGAAATTATAGATGTTGATGGTATAACGGGTGGCTTTAATTTCCAAAATGCGTGGAGTACCGCTTGGGTGGCTGCTAATTTGAAATAAAATCAATATACTATTTCTTATTTTAAAAAGCAAGAGGAATTTACTATACTCAATTACAGACCTCAAAAAGCAATACCTTTGTACTCTAAATTTTAAATAAAACACACAAATGAAAACCATCATTCACAAAGCATCAGAACGTGGACACGCTGACCACGGCTGGTTAAACGCTCACCATTCATTCAGCTTTGCAAATTATCACGACGCAAGTAAAGTTCATTTCGGATTGTTAAGAGTATTAAACGACGACATTGTTGCACCCGGAATGGGCTTCGGAATGCACCCGCACGACAATATGGAAATTGTTACCATTCCACTTTCGGGTACATTGGAACATAAGGACAGTATGGGAAACATAGGTGTAATAAAGCCAAACGAGATACAGGCAATGAGTGCTGGCTCTGGTTTAATGCACTCGGAATACAATCATTCAAAAACAGAAGAGATAAACCTGTTGCAAATATGGGTGTTTCCGAAGGTAAGAAACATTGAACCTCGTTACGACCAACGTGTGTTTTCGGCAGAAGAAAAACAAGGGAAGTTTAAAACCATTGTTGCACCTGTGAAAGCAGAGGATGTGATGTGGATAAATCAAGATGCTTATTTTTCACTTGGTAAATTTAAAGCAGGTACTTCCGTCGATTATAGAATACAACACAATACCAATGGTGCATACATTTTTATTATTGATGGAGAAGCTACTATTGCCGGAAACACTTTAGGCAAAAGAGACGCAATAGGCATTTGGGAAACCGAAAACATTTCTATTGCAGTAAATTCAGATGCCGAAATATTAGTGATTGACGTGCCAATGAATTAATTTTGGTGCGCTTAATGAAATCACAACTCACTCATCCTGTATTTAAAATAATTAGCAGCTGTGCTGATGAAATGAATGTGCCTGCTTATGTAATTGGCGGTTGGGTTCGTGATTTAATTTTGCACCGCCCTTGCAAGGATATTGATATAGTCGCAATTGGGAGTGGAATAGAACTGGCACAGAAAGTTGCAAAGCAGTTGGGTAATAAATATCACGTTAATGTTTACAAAAATTTTGGCACTGCACAAATTGCTTATGAAGATTATGACATTGAATTTGTTGGTGCTCGCAAAGAATCATATCGTTCGGAAAGCCGCAACCCGATTGTAGAAGATGGCACACTGGAAGATGACCAGAACAGAAGAGATTTTACAATTAATGCACTGGCAATTTCATTAAATGCAAAAACGTATGGCGAATTATTAGACCCATTTAATGGGTACAAAGATATGGAGGACCAGATTATCCGCACTCCCCTCAACCCTGATATTACTTTTAGTGATGACCCTTTGCGAATGATGCGCGCCATTCGGTTTGCAACACAACTGGATTATGTTATTGAGGAAAAGTCTCTGGAAAGCATTGCAAGAAATAAAGAGCGGATAAAAATTATTTCAAAAGAAAGAGTTGCAGATGAGTTAAATAAAATAATTCTTGCACCAAAACCATCCATTGGTTTTAAGCTTTTGTTTGATACCGGTTTGCTCCATTATATATTTCCGCAAATGGTTTTATTGCAAGGTGTAGAAATAATAAATGGTAAGTCGCACAAGGATAATTTTTATCATACATTGGAAGTGCTTGATAACATTTGCAAAACTACTGACGATTTATGGTTGCGCTGGGCAGCTATTTTACACGATATTGCAAAGCCGCAAACAAAACGTTTCGAACAAGACCACGGCTGGACGTTTCACGGACACGAAGATAAAGGTTCGCGAATGGTCGCGAAGATTTTTGCTGAACTGAAACTTCCGTTGAATGAAAAAATGAAGTATGTGCAAAAATTAGTTTTACTTCACCTTCGCCCCATAGTACTTGCAAAGAGCGAGGTTACGGATAGTGCTATAAGAAGATTACTTTTTGAGGCAGGCGATGACATAGATAATTTGATGAAACTTTGCGAAGCAGATATTACTTCAAAAAACGAATATAAAGTTCAGAAATACTTAAAGAACTTTGAACTGGTACGAGAAAAACTAAAAGAAGTAGAAGAAAAAGATAACATCCGCAACTGGCAGCCACCAGTAACAGGAGAAGATATTATGAAAACATTTAATATTCCAGCAAGTAGAGAAGTAGGTATAATTAAAAATGCAATACGCGAAGCGATATTAGATGGCGTAATTCCAAATGAATACGAAAAAGCATTTCAGTTTATGGTTGAAAAAGGGAAAGAGTTGGGGTTGGTGAAAGAATTATGAATTATGAGTTATGAGTTATAAATTCAAAACATAATTCTTATTTTTGTTCACGAAAAGAAAAAACAATTCATAACTCATAATTCACAATTCATAATTTAAAAAAGATGTCAGTATATAGATTTAGAGTAACCTTTGAAGAATACGAAGAAGTAGTAAGAGAGATTGATATTAAATCAACACAAACATTTGAAGATTTTCATTTTATCATTTTACAATCCATTGGATTTGATACTAAACATAATGCTTCATTTTTTATCAGTGATGATTACTGGCGCAAAGGCGATGAAATAACTTACAAGGAAGTAAATGAGGAAGAAACAAAAAGCAGAAAGAAAGAAAATTTAGCACCTAAAAAACAAATGAGCAAATGCAAATTAGCATTGCTGATTGACGACCCTCACCAAAAGTTTGTTTATGTATATGACCCGAATACACAATGGACATTCTACGTTGAATTGATTAAAATACTTGCGGATGATTTAAAAGCAAAGTATCCTAAAATTTCAAAAACAGTGGATGATGCCCCAAAACAATACAAAACAATAGCTCCTGTTGCAGCTGCGGAAGAAGAAGAAGAAGAGTTTGACGAAGACGAACCAGAGAGTGATGAAGAAGCCTATAAAACGCACGATGACGATGAAATAAAAGAAATGGAAGTGGAGGAAGAAGAGGAAGAGCAGGAGGAAGATATAGAATCCACAGAGTTTGAAGATACCGCAGAGGAGCACACCGAAGAAGATTAATTTTTAATGCCAGTCAAAACCCTTATTGTTATTGCCGGTCCAACAGCTATAGGGAAAACTTCATTAAGCATTTTGTTAGCCCAACAATTTAATTGTTCAATCCTTTCTGCCGATTCTCGTCAGTTCTTTAAAGAATTAAATATTGGTACCGCAAAACCAACAGCCCAAGAAATGCAAGGTGTACCACATTTTTTTATTAATTCTCATTCGGTAACCGAAGATTATAATGTAGGTAAATACGAAGCCGATGCAATTGAATTGCTTGATAAATTATTTTTAAAAGATGATGTTGTAATTTTAGTTGGCGGTTCAGGATTATATATTGATGCCGTTTGTAAAGGCTTTGATGATTTACCGGAAGCAGATGCAGTTGTCAGAAATAAAATAAATACTTTATATGAAACCGATGGAATAGAAGGGTTGCAAAACCTATTAAAACAATTAGATGAAACATATTATAACCAGGTGGACTTACAAAACCCGCAACGCATAAGCCGCGCACTCGAAGTTTGTTTAACCACTGGCAAAGCTTACTCTTCGCTTCGCGAAGGAAAAACCAAACAACGCAACTTTAATATTATTAAAATAGGTTTAAATACTTCAAGGGAAATATTGTACAAAAGGATAAACAACAGAGTAGATGCGATGATGGAGAATGGATTCCTCGAAGAAGTAAAACAACTGCAACAATACAAACATTTAAACTCACTACAAACAGTCGGTTACAAAGAGTTGTTCGATTCCCTCGATGGGAAAACAGAATTAAACACAGCAATTGATTTAATAAAACAAAACACCAGAAGATACGCAAAACGTCAATTAACGTGGTTCAGAAGAGATGAAGAAATAAAATGGTTTGAACCTATTGAACTTCAAAGTATCTTTAACTATTTGAAATCTGAAATTTCAAATTTCAAAAACTCCCAATGTTAAGCACAATAAAAGATTATTTAAAGTTAGACAAGTCCTTCCACAATTTAATTTTAGTAGAATTATTTGTTCAAATAATTAACGTAACATTTATCACCGTACTTCCATTGTATATGAAAGCAGAGCATTACAGCGATGCCCAATATGCACACTTTACTTCTTACCGTTATTTCGGAATGCTTGCCTTAGCATTATTTCTTGGAATGTATATTAAAGGAAGAAAAATAATTCCAATGTTTTACATCGCCGCCATCGGAGTACCACTGTTTGCATTGCTTATATTAATTGGCGTACATATTCATTCCACCAGTTTAATTTTAATTTCACATTTACTGTGGGGCACTGCATACACGTTTATCCAAATACCCATATTGCCATATATAATTCGCAACGCACCAAAACATCAACAAACATTAGCCATCACTTCAAATTTTGCAACCTGGAGCATCGCAAGTATAATCGGCAGTTTAGTAGTTGGAGTATTTAACGGAATAAATAAAACCATATTCAGTGAACAAAATTTATTATTCGCCATCAGTGCAATCGGGTTTATGGGTGTATATTTTCTGATGCGAATAAATAAAAATGAACACGTACCCATCATCACCGAAAAGAGAAGCGACCTTAGAGAATACGATTGGAAAATAATTATGCGTGCACTTATACCTACCACCATTATTGCTATTGGCGCAGGGTTCACCATTCCATTTATGAGTTTATTTTTCTCCAACGTACATAATATGAGCACCTCCACATTCTCTTTTCTCAATTTCACAACAGCACTTTTAGTAACCATTGTAGCTATCTACGTTCCCAAAATAAAAAACCGATGGGGTTATAAAAAAGCTGTTTCACGCACACAACTAATGGCAATCTGTTGTTTAATAATAATGGCAACCACTCAATATTATAACACATTAAGCATCTCTATTTATATCGCATCCATATTTTATTTATTTCGCCAACCGCTTATGAGTACCGCCGTTCCTATGACTTCCGAAATAACAATGAAATATGTAGGAGAAAGAAACCGAGAAATGGTTAGCGGCTTAACCTCTGCCGTCTGGTCCGGTTCAGCATATTTTAGTGCTGTAGGTTTTGGTTTACTTCGTCACCTCAATGTTGCCTACGTAAATATATTTTTAATAACAGCCGTTATGTATTTAATCGGAGTATTCTGGTACACCCTATTAATAAACGATTACAACAGAAAAGAAATAGCCGGAGAAATAGTTCATTAGTTCGTCAGTTTATTATATATTCGAGTTTCGCTTAGTTTCCCCCTCTCCTTTGGAGAGGGGATAAAGGGGTGAGGCGTTGAGAACTAAAACCCCAACCAACTACCCTTCACCCCAAACTTATTAAACTCCACAGAAGGCGCAGGAATCTTAATAAAACCAATCGTATTAAAAAAAGTATGCAACAATTTCGATTTCGTTTTTATCCTCGTCAAATCCACATCAAACGACAAATAAAACTGACGGTATCTCTCAAAATTAATTTGCCAACCCTCCGCATCAATGTATGGAGGATTATATGTTGCACCCGTCATCCCCTCCGCCCCATAACCAAAAGCAACGTTTAACCATTTCGGAAACTTAGTTTGCTTACTCATAAAAGAAGCAGGATTAACCGACAACCAATACGTCTGCCCATTATAATCCTTCAAAATATTTTGCTGCAAATTTACTCCCAACTCATTCGGGCGATAAGGCGCATACATACTCGGCCGAAAAGAAAATTTAAGCGTAACCCGTTGCTCATCCCAAGCCAATTGCTCACCCACCACCAACGCCGAACCAAGAGTATTCGCAGTAAAATCGCCCGGCGAAAACCCCCATTGCGAAGAAAAACCATCCAACACCTCAATCGTCAATTGATACACCGAACCCACCATCCCACCATACCAAATCGCCTTCTTACGCCCCACCCCACTCCACTGCATCAAATCAATCCCCACACGCCCAACATAATAAGCCGTTGTAGCGTGCCCACACTTATCCATTTGCAACCACTCATTATTATCATTAAAAAAATGAAACCCCGACCGCGGATAATCCTTATACCAAAGCTCATTCAAACCATACATCGAACCCACATACAAACTTGCTTCCGTGCCAACAACAAGCGACAACCTCTTTTTACTGAAACTAATTTTTGAACTATCACCTTGTCCATCCGCATTAAAAGCAAACAAACTGAAAAGAAGGAAAAGAAAATACTTGTATTTTATAAAATGCACGCGCAAAATTAAGAATATATTTTGTCTATAAATCCCAAATTCATAACTCATAATTAAAATAAGGGC
>CAILDT010000224.1 GCA_903833025.1 uncultured Bacteroidota bacterium
TACTCGGAATAAATAAGCATAATCCCTTCACTTGAAATTACATTTTCACAGATATTTTTAATTTTTGCGCTGTATTTGCCAATTTCTTTCGGTGAAAAAATGCGACCATAACTGGTGAGAGTTTGCGGCTTATATTCAAAATTGCCCATTACGGGTGGTGTAACCGTATCTACATAATTCATGATGCGTTTTAAACCACGCTTTCCGGTTAAATCGCTTGCATTAATATAAAATTCGGAGTCTTGTCTATCTTCGTCATCATCGTCGTCGTCATCTGATGCACCGCCTTTTTTTACAACAGGCGTCGCTTCAAATTCATAACTACTTACCGACGGCTCACTTGAAGGCTTCTTTACAATTTCTACCTTGGGGGCATCTTCTACTTTTTCTAATTCTTCTATTGTACTATTACTTTCTTCCGATAAAGAAGCAACTGCTGCTTGATCTAATCTAGAAATCGGAGAGATCTTTGCCACAATTTCCTCTAAATGTTCAATCGGATATACAATAATAGATGTTTCTAAAGGAACTCGCAAAATATGATAACCAAATGAATCCATATTATCAAACGACGGCATCTGTCTAACAGCTCCCTTTTTTGTAGTAATCGTCATCTCTCGTTTTCTTAATGCATCAATTACATATTTATACCCAAGTGACTGATACGACCCGATTTCAAGCGCATATACCTGAATCATTTTCAAATAATCTTCAAAATCAGCATCTTTTTCAATCGTCTTGCCATTCATTTGATATTTCGGATAAGGAATCACTTGAAAAGTATTATCTGGTGAAAATACAGATGGATAAACGCGGAATGGAAACGTGTAAGGATTATCACCACGAACAAATGATACATAACCAGTGGCCTTTCTAATTAACAATTCTTTCCCAATTTCTTCGTTTTCACTATTCTTTTTAAAATTGCCATCTTTGTCAAAAATATCGCGAGCTTCTATCGTGGCGCGACGGTCATTTACATTCATTAAATTCAATAACCAAATGATTTCTTTATAACTGTTGTACATGGGCGTGGCAGAAAGCAACAATAAACGTAAATTATCCGCCTTTTTAACCAAATTCATTAATTGCGTGGCGACCACTTTATTTTCGCCTTCATCGGTTTCGCGAATATTATGAATCTCGTCAATCACAATCAACCGATTATTAAACTCATTTTGCAAATTTTTAATAAATAAATGCTCTCGGGATTTTATTCTTTTTTCTGGTTGTTGTGATTGTTGTCTGGCGCCGTGTTTTTCCTTATACAATTCTATATTCTCCGTCTTGGCGATATAATTGGCAAATTCGCCATATCCTAAAAATAGATACGAATTGTTTATTAATGTTTTAATTTGACTAAGGACTTTCTCTCTTGGAATACCCTTCATATTCATCGGATTAATTTCTTTCAACAATTTATTACCAATACATCCACGCGTTGTCCAAATACCTCCCGGGCCCAATTTCAATCTTCTATCATCAAATAACTGAAGACGAAAATTATCTTGCACATTCGGTGAGGCAACTATTAAAATACGTTTTGGAATACCAACGGACTTTAAATAATCTCGCTGTTCTTCACAAACGCCAATCGCGGAGCACGTTTTACCGCTTCCGAGTCCATGGAAAAGTAATAAACTATTATAAGGAGTCTGTGAAGAGAGAAAATTGCGCACAAAAGCTTGATGTGGGGATAACTCAAATTCCGCATTAGACAAAATATCGGCGCGTTCTTTTATATTATAAACGGTGCCGTCATATTTTGTATCTTGAAATTCTTTTTTCTCTGCAATTTTTACAATAAAATTCGGGTCATTTAGATTCGGATATAAATAATCATTTTCTTCTGGATTCACCTCTAGTTCTTTCCTTTCTAAAAATTCTTTTCGCAATAAAAATTGGTTGCATTCTTTTGACACAGGTTCATCACATTTTGCGTCTTCATATATTTGTTTTAAATCATCGTCATTTTGGAGCGACACGACGCTATTTGTAGAAATGGATTCATTGTTCATATTATTATATA
>CAILDT010000225.1 GCA_903833025.1 uncultured Bacteroidota bacterium
ACTATATTGAAAAATATAGCAATCCGCGCATTTGTTTTTGCCCAGAGTTTTTAAAAGAACGATGTGCATATGGCGATTTTAAATACAACAATCCTATATGCATTGTTGGAACTGTATCTGAAGAAGTTTTTAAGGAGATAAAAAAACTTCATACTATGTGCTACGAGTTTCGTAAAGTATCGCCAACAGAAGCGGAATTAACAAAATATTTCCAAAATGTATATAATACACAAAAGATTTTGTTTGCAAATGCGTTCTATGAAATATGTAAGCGTAAAGGCATTGAATATAACAATATTATACACAATTTAGAAGTGCGTGAAGAGATTGATTCAAACTATTTATGGTGCGATGAAAATCTACGCGGTCCTTCTGGCTCTTGTTTAGTGAAAGATACTTTGGCATTTCGTGAATATGTTTCGCGTTTTGAGAATTGTCCTGAAATATTCAATGCTATGATTCATGATATGGAGTTATATCCAAAAACTATGATATAATCGGAAAAAATTGTTACCTAATCGGAAAAAATTGTTACCTTTCATTCTTAATAATTTTTTCCTAATTGAAAAAAATTGTTACCTTTCATTCTTAATAATTTTTTCCTAATTGAAAAAAATTGAATTTTTAAAATACTAAGAAATTTTACCACAATGAACCCTAAAAATGAAGGCCTTTATTCATATCTTTCGTGAGACTGAGGAGATCATGGTGAAGGACATGAATCCCGCACATGTAAAACTTCTCCAAGAGTCAATTGATGACTACATGTATCGGCACAAGTATAGCCCAATTATTTACCTCCAGCGCTACAACGATCCTGTTGCAGTCGGTCTTTCTGAGGAGTTTCTGATTGAGAACAAGTATCATAAAATTACTGTAACTCCTACTGGATTTAGCGCAAATATGTATGTTATCTTTGAGGCTATCAATGAGGACAATTCTGTATGCTCTTGCTATGATGTCTATTGTGACCATACGTGTGGGACTCTGCAATGTGGTTGTATTGATGTGTGTCGCTGTCGGTCTGGTCGTTATTGATTGCTTTGGCTTCACCTTGCGTCTTCACGCCGCAAAAAATTGTTTCATTCCTCAATAATTTTCTTGCGTCTTTGCGCCGCAAAAAATTGAAAAATTCCATCCGTCTTTTTTGATAAGGAAAGGAGAATAAGATGACAGGAAGTACTCTTACGATTGCAAACAATGTAATTATTATTACACACGATAAGATTGACGATACATATATTGATGCGGATTGTCAAAAAGTTGTTATTCTAGCCTCATATCTAGGGGGCTATACTATCAATTACACAACCAAAACCATTACACTCTTTCTCACTTTAAAAGGAATGTATTCATATACCGTTGAGTTTAATCGCGGACTTATTCCAAGTCATGTGATTGATGAAAACTTTGGAAAGGCGATTGTATCCCTGTGTGGAGCGGTGTGATGGCCTAAATATTTCGTGGTTTTTTCATTTATGGGTACTAGTCTTGTTATAGTAAATAATCTTATTATTATAAATCTTGATAAAATCGATACTATATCTGATACATTTATCGATGGCGACAAACAAACCATTGTAATTCTTACTAGTTATTTGGGAGGATATACAATAAATTATACCGAAAAAACAATAACTTTATATTTAACTTTAAAAGGATTACAAAATTATGTTGTTGATTTTAAAAGAGGTGTCGATCGTGTTATTGCACTAAGTAATTTTGAAAATGCTGTAGCAATTCTTACTGGAATTATTAAAAAGAAAAAAGATAATGAAATACATTTTGGAAAGAGACCACGTGAATTGTAGTGAAATCCTTACTATAATTCATATTCTACTAAAATTAACGGTTCATAGATTAATTGTTCTAATGCTTTCTTTCGTCGTATAATTGCATTTCCCTTTTCTTTTTTACTTAGAAACTTCCAACGCCATTCAAATTGTAATGCCTCTCGCTGAGTCTCAAACCCTTCTACAAGACATATACGGTTCCATATCCGACCATGTGTTGCCTTTGCACCTCCAGAAAGAATTCCATTATGTTGCTTTAATCGTCTATCTGGGTCTATCGTCGCACCAACATAGGTCCGTCCTTCCGATTGCAATAAATAACAATACCATTTATGTTCTATTGTTGCCATTTACTCTATATAATGTTTCTTTTTTATATTGCTTCACTAGATGAGACTACATATTGTTTGTATGTTTGTACTATTATTTCTAATAGTATTGATTGCATTTCAGCATATAGAAGGATTTAGTGCGGCTGGAGTTAATCAAGCAACTAGTGGTATGGGTTCTACAACTATATATATTGTTGTAGGTAGTATTGCTGGTATTTTATTACTTATTGGATTATTTAAAGTACTCTCAAGACACTCTTCTTCAAATAATAATAATAATTCATAAGTATATATAGTATGAAAATCTTACTCTTTCTATTATTACTTATAATTATTTATGTTACGTATTTTACGATTGAAGGATTTAAGGGTGGTGGAGGAGGTGGTCATGGTGGTGGAGGTCTTGTTGGAGGTGGTCTTGGTGGTTTTTCTGTTTATCCGTATCTTGTTGGAGGTGGTGGAGGTGGAGTGGGTGGAGCACCTTATCATGGTGGGGGTGGCGAACATGGCGAACATGGCGAACATAGAGGAGATTATGGTGGCTGGGGTGGAGGTGGCTGGGGTGGAGTTGGCTGGGATTACTTCGGATGTCCCTATGCAGAAGTAGTACTTTTGAAAATAATTGGTGATGACTGCCT
>CAILDT010000226.1 GCA_903833025.1 uncultured Bacteroidota bacterium
ACATTGCTTTACCTATGGACAAAGCTCACCATCCGCATCAAGCAAGCCAAAAAGAAGCGCCTTTACCTAATATGCGTAAGTATTAAAAAGGTTCGGTTAAATCCACATATTTGAATTCGCTGATGGGGCAATCGTAAAACATTTCCCCTTCCGGCACTTCAAAATTGCGAACCTCAATTAATGGACTATTTTGAATTACTGAAGCATTCGCCCAATACGCATGGGTTAAGTCCGAAGTTAAAGCAAAAAATAGAGTTGGCAGATTATTCTGAAGTAATTTCGCTTTGCGGTGCGCTATATGGATGGTTTGATAATCACATCTATTCCAATTCCGAACTTCAACTTCAATATATCCAGTTGGTACTCCTGATCGATAAACGACTAAATCAACTGCATACTGATCTTCATTAGGCTTGCAATCTAAGCCCCATTTCATTTTGACATAGGCCGTAACTGCATCCCTAGCTGGCTTATCGTATTTATCGTGTAAAAACTGGCTAAATGCTTTAGTTGCCATTAATGGTTAACCAAAAACAATAAGCAAAAATTGCCACAAAAACAATAGCCCCCAAAAAAGCCCCAATCCCATCCAAACTAGAAGAAGTAGGACGAATAATAGCCGTAGCATATTCTGCATCTTTAAACGCCTCCTGCGTTGATTTATAGGTCTTACCGACCATACCCCATGATCTTGTGCTCATTTCTCTTGTGCCTTTCCATCAATCCATTTCCAACCAAGCAATTCTTCAGTATTTTTAATATGCTTTGGCTCTAATGGTGCATATACCGCAAACCTTGTTGTCCAACCGCCTTTTATGTCAGGTGTAATTTGCCACCATCCGATTGGCTCAGGAGATGCCAAAATTGTGTATTGACTCATATCTCGGTTGATTGTTAAATCGTTACCATTCATTTCTCACTTGCCTTTCTTAGTATTGCTCTAGCAAACTCATAATAAGCATATTTATATACAGTTTTAATGCCATATTGTTTTCCAATTTCTTCTATTTCCTCATCTGTTAGCTCTGCTTTATAAGACACATATTCCCCAGCCATATGACTAGCAGTTCTATCAAACGATTCGTCTTGTTCTTTTACTGGATGGGTATAGAGTGGAATATCTTGGTCTGACTTCCTTGCTCGGCATACTACAAAAGAATCAGGAAAGTTCTCGTAGTTATACATCCACGCTACTGGTTCATTGTTTATTTAATAATCCTCCCCGCTGAACAATTCCCAATATTTTTCTATAGAGTCCTCTAACTTTTCTTTCAATGCTTCTATTTCAGCTTGTTGCTTTTGCATAATTTCATTATCAGAATTTAAATACTTTGTATCATTGGAAATAACTAGGTTTAATCGTTCTATCTCAGCCCTTAATTCATCAACCTTGTCTTGATATTCTTTAACCATAGAGCAAAGTGAGTCTTCTCTTGCTTGTTGCTGGCGTAGCTCATCCATCGCTTTCTTCAAAAAATATGCACCCTCTGGAGTTATTTGCGCATAATTTGAATAAACATTCCCTAAATCAAAAAGCAGCCTAGCTAATTTATTTTCGTTCATCGTACCAATCCAGTCTAGTAATAATTGTTTTTTGTGACTCTACCAATTTTAGAAGTCCTATATTAGTTTCTTTCAACGCCTCTATTTCAGCTTGTTGCTGGCGAATCGTATCTGCCCCTGCTTTACATTCAAAAAGATTAGATAACTCATATACATGGTCTAAGTCATCAGCTAGTTCATTTGCGTTCATATCATCCCTTTTCGTTTATTGCTGCTTAAAGTCTGCCAAAGTTCGGTAATTCTGACTTCTGAATTGCGTTTGTTATCTAATATCTTAAATTCTTTGTAAGCCTCAGTCCACGCCTCTATTGCTTCATTGTATTTAACGCTTGCTAGAGCCTTTTGTTCTCTTTCCGATACACCGCCCTCAGAAAGTAAAAATGAATGAGCCTTGGCTTGTTTAATGCCTTCCTCTAGCCTTTTAACCTCAGATCCTAAGATTGCATGATCTTCATCTGTGGAACTTAGAAAAATAAGGGCTTTTTCTACTCTGTCATCGTTTAAATTTTCAAGATTCATGCAAAACTCGCAAAGTTTTTTGAAATTCTTTAATTATCATTTCCATTCTCCTTTTTCATCAGCTCTGTTACCTCTAATCCATTGTTCCTCAAAATCTCTCACTACTTGCCAATCAAATTTACTTTTAGCCATGTATTCCCTAAAAGCTTTTAAACCCCATTGTCTGCGCCACATAAGAAGCTGACGAACAGCGCATTGATGCTTATAACTCTCCTCTTTCATAATTATTTATTCTTTCTCCTATCCAACGCATTACAGGTACTGCCATAGAGTTACCTAATGCTTTGTATCTTGCACCACTTGGACAGTTTTCCTTAATGTTGGTGTAATTGTCTGGAAAACCTTGTAGTCTTTCACATTCAACTTCTGTAAGCCTACGAACTGCCATGCCTGTCAATAAAGGTGGATGCTGTCCTTTTGCTAATGTATGGCATGGGTCATTAGGTTTTGAATTTGAACCATTTTGCGGTGAAGTAATGTTTGTTGTGTCCCAAACTGTATGCGATACAGCATGGACATCAGTCTTAGTTAATGTGTACATAATATTGCTATCAGATACGCCAATACCTTGAGGCCCACCTTTATCACGACCAATTAAATTTCCTTGCATAGCTAATGGAACATTATTACCACCTGTACCCCATCTAGCAGTAACAGTAGGACTAAGAGTTATTTCTTTTACTCTACTATCTGTGCCATGATTTTCATATACAAATGACTCTGTTTCGTAGTCATTTCTAATGCGTGTTGTAATGCACTTGGCAATTTCTTGTTTCTCTTTGCGGCTCTGTTTAATATTCCCTGACAGGCTTTCGGACTCAAATAATACTTTTGCGGCAGATTCCCAATCTCCAAGACATCCGACAACAAACACTCGTCTGCGTCTTTGTGCGACTCCGAAGTTTTGAGCGTCAAGCACCCGATATGCGAACCCATACCCGAGTTCAGCCAGCGCCCCGAGGAAGGAACCAAAATCCCGTCCATTTCCACTACTAAGGACACCTGGGACATTTTCCCATATACACCACTTGGGTCTAAACTTGTCAAGAATTCCAACATAGGTAAGGGCAAGGTTTCCCCTTGGGTCATCAAGTCCTTTGCGTAAACCTGCAACGCTAAATGATTGGCATGGAGTTCCTCCGACCAAAAGTCCAACTGTGTCATTTATATTCCATTCTTTGTATTTAGTCATATCACCAAAATTGGTAACTTGTGGGTAATGATGAGCAAGAACCTGACTAGGGAATTTTTCAATTTCAGAAAACCCTACTGGTTTCCAGCCTAAATCATGCCAAGCGACAGTAGCTGCTTCAATTCCAGAGCAAACAGATAAATAATTCATTTGCCATGTATCTCTAAATTGAAGGCTTCTAACAATCTATTAGCCCAAGCAAATTCTCTTTTGTGTGTTCTGCTAGTTTCATCAATTTCTATTCCATGTTTTGTAAGTCGCTTCATTGGAAGTAAATCATTTCTTCCAGCATCTTTAATTATTCCCTTCACATTTTCAAAAGCAATGTCAAAAGAAGTGATTTTTGCATTGCCAGAATAATAATCTGTAGCCCTTAAAAGTCTTGTGGCAGCCTCATCTATCCACATAAATTGATTAATTTTTAAAGTAATTGCATCATTTTCCATAGGCTTTTTTCCAAAATGATGACGGCAATACCATTTTCCTTGACCATCTGTCGATAAGCTCATAGACCCAGGCAAAGGGCATCCATGCGCTAAACATCCCAGCCCTTGATACTCCCTCTCATCTTTTGTTGTATAAGTCTTGGCAAACCCTTTTGGCTTATAACTGCTCATTTCTATGCTCATTTGTTATATTTTCCGTCTATTATTTTTTGAAAATTAGATGCGTTCATTACCCATTCAAGGTCTGGTTTCCAGGTTCTTCCGTTGCTTTCAAACCCTTGGCCTAATTTTGTGTCATTTGCCATGTAATCAAAAAATGAATCCCACCAAGCAATTCCATCATTTAAGTTTCCATATCCATCTGGAGAATATTGAGATTTTTTAGATGCCTGAATCCATCTTTGCTTCATATTTGTTTGCCTTGTTCCTTCCCAAGTTCTAGGTTGAGTCAAATGAGGCAAATGTTTTTTCCATAAATCTAAAAGATTTGAATATGGACAGGGTGGGAACTTTGTTTCCACAGAAATAGGTTTATATGTCTCTGTCTCTGTCTCTGTCTCTGTCTCTGGTCTATCATGTTGATATCCTTCTGATATCGAATTGATATCAACTTGTTCTAACCAATGAGAAAGACTGCTTAAAATATTTGTAAGCTCTTGTTTTTTAAGCCTTAATCTGAAAGCAAGAATTTCCAATGAAGGCAAACATCCATCATATTCACTAGCAATAAGCCAAAGATTGATTAAAGTCTTAGAAGCTAATGGATCAAGCTCAAACCAATCCAAATCGTCTAATAAATCACGATATAGTTTTACCCAAGGTGGCCTTCTATCTTTAAAATGCTGAAATCTTGACCAATTTTTTATTTTATAGGTCATAAGATTCTTTCATTTTTTTTGCTTCTTCAGCATCTAAAATTAGTTGATCAGCATTTTTTATAACTTTTCTAAACTGACCAATTGTCAAAGCAACAATTCTTGGATTTTCATCCATAAAATTTTCAGCTTGAAAACATATAAAGCCAGCATCGTTAGAATAAATCGTTACTTCATCTTGTGATTCAAATTTCAACATTTCATTCCTTTATCCAAAGTAAAATAAGCATCCGCTTACAAATAAACATCTGGTCTTAGCATCTCCCTTGTAATTCGACCTTTTGACAATTCTTCAATCTTGCGTATATGTTTTATGGGTATGTTTGTGCGAGCTTTCCATTGATAGATAGCTGTTTCCCTAAGACCCAAAAGCTGAGCAAGCCGATAAAGGCTGCCAAACTCGGTCTTTAATTCTAAATAAATGTCCATAATTCCCCCTAAAGTTGTGTTATATTAGCACAAATAAACAAAAAAACAACAAAGAAAAAATATTTAATTAAAAGTGTTGCAAAGTGGTTTTTTAGTGTATAGTGAAGTCATCTTAACAAGTGATGAAGGGAAGTGAAATGAAACTATTAGACGCAATCGGTGTAATTTGTTTAGCTGTTTTGTTAGCTGCAATGTTTGTATATGGAGGTCTGTAATGTCTAAATTAGAAGCTTATTACGAAGCCCCATACGATGACCAAGAATCTGAAAAATTTGCCTGGGAAGTTGAACAACTTATGCGTACCGACTTTAATCCTGATAACTATGACCGTTTTTTAATGGCTTTAGACGATTCTTCTGAAAAAGACCAAAAAGCTGTTGAAGATATTTTGGATCAACCACAAATTAATTTTGAAGCTTTAGGCCGTAAGTTATATGACATGGCTTACACATACAACGAATCTGTAGCAGAACGCAAAGCAGCTGAATCTAACTAAGGAGCAAGTGATGAAAACATTTAACGAATTACGTCTTATCAATGTAAACGAACATACAGAACGCAAAGGTAAATTTACCTATCTTTCTTGGACTTGGGCAGTAGACCAGCTTTTACAAAATGACCCATCAGCCACTTGGACTTTTGGCGATCCTGTTTACTTTAATGAATCTGTGATGGTTTTTTGCACAGTAAATGCTTTTAATAAATCAATGACCTGTCAAATGCCTGTTTTAAACAACATGAATAAAGCCATTGCTAATCCTAATGCAATGGATGTTAATACCGCCATGATGAGAGGATTAGTTAAAACAATAAGCCTTTTTGGTATTGGCTTATATATTTATGCTGGGGATGATCTTCCAGATGAGGAAATTCCAGACCTTACAGAAGAATCTGCTAAATGGGAATTAGCCATTGTTGGATGCAAAACTCTTGATGAATTAAAGGAAATATATAGCGCAGCTTACAAAGCCCTTAGCAAAGATAAATTAGCAGTAGAAAAGATTGCAAAAGCTAAAGATACTAAAAAAGGAGAATTAGCATGATTGAACAAGGGACTCCAGAATGGTTAGAACTTCGTAAAGGCAAAGTAACTGCTTCTAGAGTTGCAGACATCCTTGCGAAGACAAAAACAGGGCCTTCAGCTAGTCGAAATAACTATCTGATTGAGCTTGCATTGCAACGAGTTACAAATGCCATAGAGCCATCTTACTCTAATGCTTACATGGAATGGGGAACTGCTACAGAACCACAAGCTAGAGTTGCTTATGAAGTTAAAACAAGTAATTTTGTAGATCAAGTGCCATTTATTGACCATCCTACAATTGAATGGTTTGGATGTAGCCCAGACGGACTTGTAGGAAAAGATGGGTTAATGGAAATTAAATGCCCTTCGTCTGCTACTCATTGGGAATATTACAAAGCTAAAGAACCACCTAAAAAATACTTTATTCAAATGCAAGCTCAAATGGCAGTAACTGGGTCTAAATGGTGCGACTTTGTAAGTTTTGATCCTAGATTTCCAGAGCGTAGCCAGCTTTTAATTGTTAATATTCCAAGAGATGAAGATTTTATTTTAAATATGGAATTAGAGATTAAGCAGTTTTTAAGTGAAGTTTCTATTGAAGTAAATTTAATGAAAGGTCAACAATGAATACGCAACGCCAAGACATTATCAAAGTTCTTAAAACAGGCTGGATTACCCCATTAGACGCATTAAAACGAGCTGGAACGATGAAGTTAGCAACAAGGGTAGGAGAGTTAAGGCAGCAAGGTTATGTGATCTTAGATCGCTGGCATGAATCAAAGAAGTTTAAAGAATATAAATTAATCAAAGGAGTTAAGTGATGGGTATTAAATATTATGTAAAAGCAGCAGTTTCTGAATATGCCGACAAAGATGGTGCAAGCAAAAAAAGGTATGCCACAGTAGGTATTGTTACTGAAACCAAAAAAGGCGATTTAATGATTAAGTTAGAAATGATTCCTTTGCTTGGACTTAAAGAGGGTGCATTTTGGGGTTATCTTAATGTTCCTGAAGAAAAATCAGATACGCAAAAAACAACAAATACCATTAGTGATGATGAAGTTCCTTTTTAATCGGAGAAAACAATGAAAAAATATATCGTAGCTACAGCAGCATTTTTTATAACTGGATTGGCAATGGCTCAATATGCAAACTGCTGGCAACAGTATGTTTGTGGTGGTGCTGGATGCCATTGGGTAACTATTTGCCGATAAGGATAAATATGAACGAATACATTTATGAGCCGTCTGGGACTGATATTGAGAAACGCTGGGTTGAGCAATTTGGATGGGTTCGCCCTTCCTCTTTGCTTGAATATCAAGCAAAATATCGTTATTACCAAGAACTTCCATTAAGAAAGTTGCAAGAAGCCAATGTCCACTAAAGAAGTATTTAATGAAATTTTTGAATACAGGGGTGGAAACCTGTATTGGAAAGTTTCAACTGGCCCAAGAGCAAAGGTTGGCTCTTTGGCTGGCTCTATAAATGGAAAATATTTAAGAACAAGATATAAAGGAAAAATAACTGCAAATCATAGAATTATATTTATGATGCATCATGGTTATTTTCCAAAAGAAATAGACCATATTAATGGAAATAAATTAAATAATTGCATTGAAAATTTAAGAGCTGCAACTCGTCATGAAAATATGAGAAATTGCAAAACTAATGGTAAAAAAACTTTAACTGGATGCAAAAATGTTAGTTTTGAAAAAAGAACCGCTAGTTATGTAGTAAGAGTTGTTGTAAACAATAAATTAACACATATTGGAACTTTTAAAGATTTAGAGCTTGCTGATTTGGTGGCGCATGAAGCAAGAAATAAACATTATAAGGAGTTTGCTAATCATGGCTATTAAGAAAAAACTTACAGTTGTTGTTCCTGCAATAAAAGAAAAAAGCGGTAAAGTAATTAAAGCTGCAAATAAAAGTTATTCCCATGATGAGCTTAAAAAGATGGCTGGCAAAGAAGCTAAACACGCAAAGCATGAGTTTGAGCTTTCAAATGGTCGGATTGTTACTCGTAAAGTTGCAGCCAAAGTTGCTGAAAAATCTGGTGAAGTTCCTAAGTCTGTAGGAAAAAAGCTTCATTCTCATGATTTGCGTAGGGCTGAAAGCATTAAGAAAAAGGTAATGAAATGACAG
>CAILDT010000227.1 GCA_903833025.1 uncultured Bacteroidota bacterium
CTCTTCTTTTGAATCAGAAGTTACTAAAAAAATTAACATATCTAAACGTTCTATCCCATATTCTATAAGTTCATCACTGTATCTACATCAAGGCCTACGCATTATAAAATTTACGTAAAATTTTAATTGGCTGATGGGGATTCATACATCGTCTAAACATAGCAGTCATTGATTTTTTTTTCTTTGTCCAGTGTTAAGATATTTAGCGCAAATTTACGGAGCAGATTCATATTAATCGTCGCATTATCGTGTTGACAGCATGCGTTATCCTCATTAAAAGAAACATCCAAACACCAGTGCAAATTTACTTCGATTCCCCAATGATTGCGAATAAAACTTAACGCTTCATTCGCTTCATATGCCTTACTTGATACAAAGTAACGTGTCGAGTGTGTGCGTTTTTCCTGCCCTTTTTTCTTCTGATGAACATCGGCATCTACCGCAAAAATAGCCTTAATGCCTGGCCATTGTTTGAAATCAAATTTTGTAAGATTCACGGTTTGAGCTGCACACCATCGTTTTTCATGACGTCCGTGCCCTTTATCTTCCGTGGAACATGTGGAATAGGCCTGTTTAAAATCTTCTTCGATCTGCGCTTGGACATGAGCAAATAAAGTAGGCTGATTTTCTTTGACGGCAATAATGTAATCACCATCTTTGCTAATAATCTTTTTACAAATATCAATTTGGCATCCCATTGCATCAATTGTTATAACGGTATCCTGAAGCGTATTAAAAGCATCAAGTAATGCGGGAATAGCCGTAATTTCATTAGACTTTTCTTCAACTTTCACTTGAGCAACAGCTAATTTATAATCCGAACGCCAAGCGGTGACAATATGATAAGGCGTTAAAAAACCGCTGTTACGAACTGTTTTTCCGTCAATCGCCATATGTTTGATTTCTTGAACTAAGGGCAAATTGTGGCGCTCGATAAAATCAATCAATTTTTGTGTTTTGAGGCGAAACCACTGTTCAAATTCGTTTGTATTTATCCCTTGGAATAAACGGATAAATGTATCGTGCCTCGGCACATAAGGTGTATTAAAATAATCGTCAAAAAATTCTTTATGTGTTTCTGCGTAATCTTCTATCCCCGCATACGAATCAATGCCAGCCATAGCAGCACAAATTGCAATCAACATAAGATATTCAAAGGGATAAGTCTGTTTATCAGGATTGCGTGGGTCAGTTATTTCTTTAAAGAATTTTCTAAGATCCATTTTTCTAAATTCTTGCTATAATTTTGCAAAAGAATACAAAACTTTATAACTAAAATCTAATTAAATTTTTATGATGCGTAGGCCTTGTTACATTGCTCTTTGTCATGCAAATTTTAATCCTGAAAATACAAAGTCTATAGAGAATATAAAAAGACTTGCTCAAGGTGAACCTCCACGGGGCAAGCCCCATGGTATCACCGTCGACTTCGTCGAGGACAAGCTCCGCTCGCCAACGACCTTCATTTTACGAAGTCCATTGGGGCGCTGCATCCACGGTGTAAACCCCATGGTTTTATGCGCTCATATAAGGTGTGTAA
>CAILDT010000228.1 GCA_903833025.1 uncultured Bacteroidota bacterium
AAACGGTCATTAGATATCCCAACAGCTGATGAGGAAATTTGGCAAGTAATAAAAGACACATTAAGCAACTCAATTCAAATAAGAGAACAATTTGAAGGTAAAAATTTATTGGGTAAAGGATTAAAGGGTAAAGAGTTTAAAAAATATATTGCTAAAATAAACACTGATATAGTTCAACTCGAATTTGAAAAAGCGAAGGTTGAAAGTGCCTTAATAAAAACCGAAAAAGAAAATGCCCTCGCCCAATATTCCAATGAAGCTGTATATAAAGGCTTAAAGCATGAATTGAATAAATCGCTCACAGAAACTACCATAAAAATAGAGAGCGCTCGTGCGGAGTTAAATCATTTAAACGATAAAGATGCTTGGCTTGAATGGTTGGATGAATTGTCAAGTGTAATGAAGGATGGGCAAGAATTAACCCCCATTAGAAAGCGGAAGTTCCTAGATTTAATTTTAAGTCGGATTGACGTAAGTCATGATGCAGCGACAAAGCTGCACCGACTGGATATTAAATTTAGGCTTCCATTGCTTTCGGATCTTGACGGTACAGTGAAGCACAATCCATTAAAAAGTGAAAATTCAGATAGAAAGGTAAAATATTTTAGATCGCCTATGAGCCCAATAAAATCAGCCAAGAAACCTAACAAAGAAACGTTTTATTCAACTGTTACACTCTTCGCCAAATTCCTCGGCTGGTCCACATTACAACCACGCATCACAGCAATATGGTACGATAATAATTGCAACGGAACCACCGAAACCAGCGGTACTAGTATCTCATCCGTTTCAGGTATTTCAATAGTATAATCAGCCATTTCTTTTACTTGCTTGTCGCCTTCGGTAACAATGGCAATAATTTTTCCTTTTCGGGCTTTCACTTCCTGAATATTACTAACCACCTTTTCGTAACTCGCACCTTTGGTAGCAATCACAAACACAGGCATTTCCTCGTCTATCAACGCAATAGGTCCGTGTTTCATTTCTGCCGCCGGATACCCTTCGGCGTGTATGTAACTTATTTCTTTTAATTTCAATGCCCCTTCTAACGCAACAGGGAAGCTGTATCCACGACCAAGGTACAAGGCGTTGGTAGAATTTTTATAAATATCAGCAATAAATTTAATCTTATCATTCTTCAATAAAACCCTTTCTACTTTAGCCGGTATCGCTTCCAGTTCGCTTAATAATTCGTGATATCGGGACGAAGAAATACTGCCTTTTAAAAACGCAACACGCAACGCCATCAGCGTAAGCACCGTTACTTGCGCCGTAAATGCTTTGGTAGAAGCAACTCCAATTTCCGGTCCAGCGTGAGTGTACGACCCCGCGTGAGTTGCACGAGCAATGGACGAACCCACCACATTGCAAATTCCAATAATAGTTGCTCCTTTCGATTTTGCAAGCTCTATAGCTGCCAATGTATCAGCCGTTTCGCCCGATTGAGAAATCGCAATCACCACATCATCCTCATATACAATCGGGTTTCTGTATCTAAACTCCGACGCATATTCCACCTCCACAGGGATGCGTGCAAGGTCTTCAAATAAATATTCGCCCACCAAGCCAGCGTGCCAAGATGTGCCACAAGCAATGAAGATTATCCGTTTTGCGTTCATAAACTTTTTCTCGTATTCGGCAATCCCACCAAGGTTTACAATGCCCATCTGCGAACTTATTCTGCCACGCATACTGTCCTTGATAGAACGAGGTTGTTCGTAAATTTCTTTCAGCATAAAGTGGTCGTAACCGCCTTTTTCCAATGCTTCCAGCTTCATCTCCAACTCCTGAACATACGGAGTTTTTGCTTTATTCTTAATCGTTTTAATCTTTAATTCTTTCCCTCTTTCTATGTATGCAATCTCTTCATCCTCCATATACACCACGTTTTTGGTGTATTCTACAATAGGAGTAGCATCACTTGCAATAAAAAATTCATTTTCACCAATCCCAATAACCATAGGGCTTCCCTTCTTAGCAGCAAATAATTCATTCGGATTTTCTTTCGATAAAATAACTATTGAATAGGCACCAACCACCTGATTTAAAGCTATACGAACGGCTTCGCCAAGTTTTACTTGTTCCTTTTGAACAATGTCTTCAATCAAATGAATCAGCACTTCGGTATCTGTATCGCTTAAAAACACGTGTCCACGCTTTTTCATCTCTTCCTTCAACGGACCATAGTTTTCAATAATTCCGTTGTGAATCATCACCATATTTTTGGATGCAGAATACTGCGGATGCGCATTCACATCATTAGGCACACCGTGCGTAGCCCAGCGAGTATGCCCAATGCCAATGGTTCCGCTGGTATTGTTATCACCAATAAAGGTAACGAGGTCGCCCACCTTGCCTTTGCATTTGTACACGTTCAGCGTTTTATTGTCAATCATCGCCACCCCTGCGCTGTCGTATCCTCTGTATTCAAGGCGTTGTAGCCCTTTAATAAGAATAGGGTATGCTTGTTTCTCTCCGATATATGCTACTATTCCACACATATTTTAATGCAATTTTGTATAAGTAATATTTAATTTCATTTGATAAGGACCACTTCCTCCTCCACCAATAACCACTCTGTTGCCTTTTGTAGCCGCTGATATATGCGGCACCACCAAATACGCTCCGTTATTATTTACTTTTTTATCGAGCAACTGCTGTATGTACCTCGAAATGTTTAATACATACTGATTGTTAGTAGCATCAAACGAACCGTTGTAGTAATAAGGTGTTTCGGTTAAATCGGGTAAAAGGTAACTGGTACCGTCATCGGCAATGCCAAATAAAAGCAGCGCAGTAGGTGGCGCGTAACTATCCTGATGCCACGTTAATGTAGATGGGTCAACTTTAACCACCAAATTCGCTTGGTTAACAGCAATGTTACCTCCTTTAATAAGGTCGAATAAATTAGTAAACTGTATTTTAGTTTTTGCTCCTCCCATCGACTCTATATAAGAGGAGTAGTTAGTTTGCACGGTATCTAATATCGAAGACGGCTGCACTCTGTTAAATGTTGCAAAGTGGTCAACACTGCTTAAATAGAAATCGAAATATAAAACATTGCCGTTGTGTGTGGTGTCGTTGTGATAATAAACTCTCATTACAGAAGTATTGGCAGCTAAGTTATAGGTTAATATTCTTCCTTCGCCAGTGCCTAAGCCAGATGTATTATTAGCCGTAATGTATAATCCTTTTAAGAAAGATTGAAAAGTGCTGATGGTTAAATTGCCTGTAGTTTGGTTATTCAATATCGTTTGCCCAAATAAAGGTTGAAGCGGGATTCTTAATTGTGGGGCTTTTGCTACTCTTGTTCTAATACCAGCAATATATTCGGCAACATAAACAGAATCTGAAATATCAGGAATAAAGGAATGATTAGCTGCTAAATCGTTGGCTGCATTAATTTGTACTGTAGTATCGGAATAATATGCAATAGCGGTATTAAACGGAGTTGTTACCTCATACACATTTATGGTTTGTTTGCGCAGTGGGCGTTTCCCAACCGATTCGCCATACGTTGCGTTACCATAAGTTAAACACAATACCGTAGAATCGCAAACCGGATTGGTGCCAAACGAATTAGAGGTTGGCAAAATATCGGTTGTCATTCGTAGTTGTGTATATAAAGATGCATCAGCTTCGCCAAAAACAGGGTCGATGTATTTTCCTATTATTGCTTGTCCGCTAATAAGCAGGTTTTGGTCGGTACGGAGGTGGTCTTCTTTTACCGTTTTGGTAACCAATATGGTATTATCGTTGTAACCTACGTTTAATAAATCGTTAACCGGTTGCACATTTAAACCAACGGTGCTTGCTTTGTCGCACGACGAGGTAGTTAATACGACACTGCCAATAATAACTACGAAAAAAAACTTTGCTCCGGTTGTCTGGAGCAAAGTTTTTGCAATTCTTTTTTTATATATATTCATAAAATAACTTAGTCAACCATTTCTACTTCTTCTTCCATCACTGCGTCGTAAAACTCGGAGCAGGCATCTAAAAAATCTTCACCTTCCATAAATTCTAAAACCAGCTTACCCGATTTCTTAATGTGTTTTTCTATTTCAGGATTTAATTTAGCACTTCCTTTAATAATACCATCCGAACTATCAATTGCTTGTTTGGTAAGGTTTACAAAAGTTGGGTTCTCATAAAGTTTTAAATCCGACTTTTCGATTCCCGGGTGCATTACTTTTCTAGAGAAATCTTTATTTAACGGAGTTGCAAACTCTTCGTCGTAAACCGAATAAATAATTTTTGTTTCGATAAACAATGGATGGTCTTTAAAAGCTTTTTTCAAATAAAAGGCAATTAAACTTGTCATCCAACCGTGAAGGTGAACTACATCAGGAGCCCAACCCAATTTATGAACTGTTTCTATAACACCTCTGCAGAAAAATATTGCGCGCTCATCGTTATCAGCAAACTGTTCTCCTTTTTTATCAGTTAAACCATACTTTCTTTCAAAATATTCCTGATTGTCGATAAAATAAACCTGCATACGTGCTGCTTGAATAGATGCTACTTTAATAATCAACGGATGGTCGTTCCCTTCAATAATTAAATTCATACCTGATAACCGGATTACTTCGTGTAACTGGTTACGTCTTTCATTCACAATTCCGAAGCGTGGCATAAATGTTCGAATCTCTCTTCCTCTTTCCTGTATTCCTTGTGGCAACTGTCTGCCTACTAAACTCATTGGTGTTTCATCTACATAAGGTGTAATTTCTTGAGAAACAAATAGTACTCTGGCTTTCTTCTTCATAGCGTTATATTTAGGTTAGGTTTATAAAAAGTTCACAAAAGTAAGCAATTTTTTTCGGTATTTCAAAGTTTTAATGTTAGATTTGACCCGATTGGTCTCAAAGTACACGCTGTCAGTGTTGATTTTGCTACTTATTAACACCTTTTTCGATTGATGATTATTTTTAATTCGGCAGAAAAGCTTAAAAATCACTTAAATGAACTCCGAAGCCAAGGCAATACCATTGGTTTTGCCCCTACTATGGGTGCGTTGCATCAAGGGCATATTTCGTTAATAGCCATAGCCAAGGCGCAATGCGATGTGGTGGTGTGCAGCATTTTTGTAAACCCTACACAGTTTAACGATTTAAAAGATTTGGATAAATACCCCCGAACTTTGGAAGCCGACACCGCCTTACTTGAATCTGCCAATTGCGATATTTTATTTGCGCCCGAAATAAATGAGATTTATTCAGCAGAAGAACTTTTGCTAAAACAAGAAAACAAGGAAGATAAAAGTTGGATGCAGGGCAAAAATGTGGATTTCGGGATGATGGATAAAGTGATGGAAGGTGCACTTCGCCCTGGGCATTTTAACGGAGTGGCGCAGGTGGTGAGTAAACTTTTTAGAATTGTAAATCCGCATAAAGCTTTTTTCGGACAAAAAGATTTTCAGCAATTATCCATTATTCGCAGTATGGTAAACCAACTGGAGCTGCCTATCGAAATTGTTGCTTGCCCCATTGTTCGCGAAACGGATGGCTTGGCAATGAGTTCGCGCAACATACGCATTACCCCTGAAGAACGTGAGATGGTGCCTTATATTTATAAAACCCTTGTTGCGGTGTCCGCCATATACTTGTACAGCAATATCATCAATATTAAAAAATTGGTAGCTGGTGCTTTTGAAGAAACCGGTATTTTTGAATTAGAATATTTCGAGCTGGTGGATGCTGATACGTTGCAACCTATTGAGGATTTTAAATCTGCGAAATCGGTGGTTGCCTGTGTTGCCGTGAAATTAAAAAATGTGCGGCTGATAGATAATATTGTGCTTTATTAAACATTTTTCACAATTTATACTTTTATCTGTATTAGGAGCTAACGTCATTGCGAGCTTTTCGCGAAGCAATCTTTAATAAACACTGGGATTGCTTCGCGAAAAGCTCGCAATGACGAATTTACTGAGAAAGCCCTATTAAACCCTACTTCCTATTCATCCGCTCAAATTCTCTCAAACATTCGTCTTCGGCTTCGGTCATTTTTTCTTTGTCTTCGTCCGATTTATCTTTATAACCCAACAAATGCAACACGCCGTGAATCATTACGCGATGAAATTCGTTTTCGAATGATTTTGTAAATGTTTTTGCATTTTCCTCCACCCGAGTTATACTTATATAAATATCGCCCGAAATTGCTTGTTTGGAATTATCAGCTGTATAATCAAAAGTAATTACATCGGTATAATCTTCGTGATTAAGAAATTGCTTGTTGAGGTTAAACAAAAACTCATCGTTACAAAAAACAAAATTTAAATCGCCCACCCGCTCGTTCCGTTTTTCGATGGTAGAAATTATCCAGTTTTTAACCACCGTTTTATGTTTCACGGTATAGTTTATTTCTTCGGATTCAAAATTTATCATCTTTGGCGGTTTTTATTTATTTGGCGAAATTAAGGTTTTTTTTAAGAGCACACGTTTTTACCGCTACGCGAAATGAAACACCAAATGTAAAGTACTAAGTGCGCCTCCGGCAGTCGGTGTATCGTACACTCGTTTTTTTTGGTTTTTCGCCAATTTTGAAGAGTATCACATTTATCGAAACTCAACTCATAATTATTCACTCCTATATATAAGGAGTAAAAAGCTTCTTCCGGCAAAGCCGAAGGTTCAAAACCTTGCAAATTCAGAATCTAAAATCGAATTATGAATTTATGGGTGGTGTTAAAAAAAACATAAATCCGTTTCCTTATTATTTAATCAGATTATCGCTTTTGGCAGTTGGGTTATACCTCAACGGACACCAAGTTTAGCTCAACGGACACCAAGTTTAGCTCAACGGACGCCAAGTTTACCTCAACGGACGCCAAGTTTACCTCAACGGACGCCAAGTTTACCTCAACGGACGCCAAGTTTACCTCAATGGATGCCAAGTTTACCTCAACGGACGCCAAGTTTACCTCAACGGACGCCAAGGATAGTTAACTCAATTTCGTTAATACTTTAAAATCAATCGATTAAAAATAAATAACGATTAAAAACAACTAAAAATGAACACAAATTACATTATGAGTTATGGATTATTAAAAATCGCGCTCTTCAAAAAGAAGTGGGATTTTTTATTCCCCAAAAAATTACTTTATCCCCTTCCGCTCTCGCCACGTTTGATTAAATGATTTGGCAGCTACTTGTGGCAACTCTCTCCTATCGCCCCAGCTTTTTTTGAAGAATTGTTTTAGCATAAAGTTTTTCACTTTCGCGCCGCCTTTGTCCATTTTTGTTCTTTTGAGCATCGCTCCTTTCCAGAAAAACCAAACCCAATTTTCGGTTTTTGAAGTAAATCCTTTTTCTACTGATTCTTTTCGGTTTAATAATAAAAGTTTATGAATATCAATTTTTACCGGACACACTTCTGTGCATTTTCCGCACAGTGTAGAGGCATAACTTAGGTGTTTAAACTCGTCCATCCCTTTAAAATGTGGGGTGATGATGGAGCCAATAGGTCCGGCGTAAGTAGTGCCATACGCGTGCCCGCCAATGGTTTGGTAAATGGGGCAGGCATTTAAACAAGCACCACAGCGGATACAGTCTAACGCACGCCGTTGGTCGGTTTCGGCTAATAAGGTGGAGCGTCCGTTATCCAACAAAATCACATACATTTCGTCGGGTCCGTCGGTTTCGTCGGCTTGTTTTGGTCCTGCATAAATAGTGTTGTACACCGTTAACTGTTGTCCAGTGCCATAAGTAGCGAGCAGGGGGAGAAATAAATCTAAATCGGACAGGGAAGGAATTATTTTTTCGATGCCCACAATTACAATTTGAATTTTCGGAAACGCCATTGTCATCAGCCCGTTTCCTTCGTTTTCGGTAACAGCCACCGCCCCCATATCGGCAATCAAAAAGTTTGCACCACTCACTCCTACTTCCGCTTTGCTGTATCTGGCGCGCAATTCGGCGCGTACAAAGTTGGTAATTTGTTCGGGTGTATAATCTATCGGTGTTCCTTTTTTCTCTGTAAATGTTTTAGCAACTTCTTCTTTCGATAAGTGCATAGCAGGCGTAACAATGTGGTAAGGTGGCTCTTTCCGAAGTTGAACAATGTATTCGCCGAGGTCGGTTTCAATGCTTTCTATTCCATTTTTTGCTAGTTCATCATTAAAATTTATTTCTTCAGATACCATTGATTTTGCTTTCACCACCGTTTTGGTTTCTGCTTTTTTCATTATTTGTATCGCTTCTTTCACCGCCTCTTCGCCATCTTCAGCCCAAATAACTTTTCCGCCACGTTTTATAAAGTTGGCTTCAAATTCGATTAAATATTTTTCGAGATTATCAATTGATTTTTGTTTTATAGCCGCTGCGCGAGTTTTAGCAAGTTCCAAATTTAAAAACTGTTCTTTGCCTTCCACCACTTTTTTGTCGTATTGGTCAATGTTGTGGCGCAGCGTTTTGCGGAGCTCCATATCAAATGCTTTTACTTCTGCTGCTTCTAAAAACTTTTCTTGTGCTGTTGCCATTTGTTATATTGTTAAACCTCACCCCCAGCCCCTCTCCTTGAAAAAAGGAGAGGGGAGTCTTTGTGTGAAGTGTGTTTCTTGTTTTGTTTGTTGTTTTTATTTTACGTTTCTCATCAGTTACCCCCTCTCCTTTTTCAAGGAGAGGGGATTAAGGGGTGAGGTAAATTATTTTTTATCCGAATCCACCACTATCCGCTCGTTTCTGTTTGCTAATTCCCAAGCGGTAAAAAAAACCAAGCGAGTAATTTTCTCCATCTTCTCAAAATTTATTTTATCCACCGTATCTGTTGGGCGGTGATAATCAGCGTGTACACCGTTAAAATAAAATATAACAGGTATTCCATTTTTTGCAAAGTTATAATGGTCCGACCGATAATAAAAACGATTTTTATCATTCTCATCATTATACGTATAATCCAATTCTAAATTCGAATATGTTTTATTCGCGTTTTCGGAAATGGTATGCAGCGTCGAACTTAATTTATCATCACCTATAATATACACGTAATCGGGGTTGTCCTTGTGTTTCTCGTCCTGCCTGCCAATCATATCAATATTCAAATCGCAAACCGTATTCTTTAGCGGAAATTCAGGATGTTGCACATAATACGACGAGCCGAGCAAGCCCTTTTCTTCGCCTGCCACGGTCATAAACAACATACTACGTCGTGCGCCGTGTCCTTCTTTTTTCGCTTGCGCAAATGTTTTTGCAAGTTCTATAATTGCCACCGTGCCCGACCCATCGTCGTCTGCCCCGCAATAAACTTTATTTTTATCCATCCCCAAATGGTCGTAATGCGCAGTAACAATTATCAGCTCGTTTTTTAAATCACTTCCTTCTATATAACCCAACACGTTTTCAGAAGTAATTTTTGTTATCCTGTTTTTTATATCAATAATCATTTTTGTTTTTGCTGATTTGATGATGGGTTTTCCGCTTGCGCAAATTTTCTCTTTTAGTTTTTCTACTTTCGTTTTCTTCAAAATATCATTCGCCATTTCTTTCGAAATATAAACTATCGGCATTTCGGTTTTGTCCATCTCCAGTTTCATCGACTCTGTTTCCAACCTATGTTTATTCGCCCGCACATCTTCTATTACATTATCAACAACTATCAATACCGCTCGTGCACCTTTCTCTCTCGCTTTCTCCAGTTTCAGTCTGTAGTTGCTCGTCCACTGCGATTTGGTTTTATTTCCCGAAACAAAATACACCGAGTCGCTATTCATCGGCTCGCCCGATAAAATCATCAGCGTTTTGTCTTTCACATCCACACCTTTATAATCGTTGTATTTTTCATCATCCATACCGTATCCTAAAAATAAAACGTTACTCACCTCTATTCTTTGTTCCGACTGCCCTGGGAAACTATAGAAATCGCCATTCACCATATATTGTTTTCCGTTTACATTTATTTCTGCCGGCATCGGTTTAATAATATTTAGCGGAAACGTTTGATAATATGTTTTGTCTTTATAAGGCGGTATTTCAAACGATTTAAACATATTGTAAATAAAATCAGCACACATTTTTTGTCCTTCTTTCCCTGTTTCCCTTCCTTCCATTGATGAGTCGGCAACTATTTGCAAATAGCCGTGCAAATCGTCTTTGGTAATTATTTTTGAATATCTCATTGCCACTGTATCTTTCGCTTGCGCAAAAAGAGAAACAGGAAACAACAATAGCAACACTACTTTTTTAAACACAGATTTGTAAATTCGTATTTATTTGTAATTATTATATTTTAGCCACCCTATCTGCGTGTCTGCCTCCTTCAAATGCAGTAGCAAAAAATACATCCACACATTTTCTTGCTTCTTCTTCTGATATAAACCTTGCTGGCAGCGTAAGTATATTTGCATCGTTATGTTGTCGGGCAAGTTGTGCTATTTCGGCATTCCAGCAAAGTGCTGCTCTTATGCCTTTGTGTTTGTTGGCTGTCATATTTATTCCGTTTCCGCTTCCGCACATTAGTAAACCGAAATCAAATTCTTTGTTTTCTACTGCGCTTGCAACCGGATGAGCAAAGTCGGGATAGTCTGCTCTTTCTTCCGAATAACATCCGAAATCTTTTATTTCGAAACCCTTACTTAGTAAATAAGGTTTTAGTGTTTCTTTTAATTTAAATCCTGCGTGGTCTGCTCCTATTGCTATTTTCATTGTTTTTGGTTTATTGTTTTTGTGGTTATCAACAACTTTTTTGCGTTTTTAACACGTTTGTAAAATTGAAAAATAAAACGCTGATAACTAACCTCTTATTTTTTAATTTATCAACATCTTTTTTGTTCATAAAAACAAAAGCTGTTATTAACTTCTTTTTCTTTAAAA
>CAILDT010000229.1 GCA_903833025.1 uncultured Bacteroidota bacterium
CTTTCTAAACCTTGGAATACTAATGGTATTACTGGCGTAAGTAATTTTATTCGTAAGCTTTGGAGGTTATATCATAACGGAGATGTGCTTAATGTTTCTGATGAACCTGCTACAAAGCCCGAACTAAAGGTGCTACACAAAACTATTAAAAAGATTGTTTCTGATATTGAAGGTTTTTCTTTTAATACTTCTGTAAGTAATTTTATGATTTGTGTTAATGAATTAACAGAATTAAAATGTAACAAAAGAGAAATATTAGAACCTCTTGCAATTATTATTGCTCCTTATGCGCCTCATTTGGCAGAAGAACTTTGGAATCAATTGGGACATGAGGAAAGTATTACTTATGCTACTTTCCCTGATTGTAAAGAAGAATATTTAATTGAATCAGCTTTTAATTATCCTGTTTCATTCAATGGCAAAACACGTTTCTTTAAAGAGTATGATTTATCTTTAACAAAAGAAATGCTCGAAAAAGAAGTGCTTATGTTGGAACAAACTCAAAAATATTTGGAAGGAAAAACGCCGAAGAAAATAATAGTGGTGCATAATAAGATTGTGAATATTGTCATTTAGTCATACTATTATAATGGCACATCGTTTGTAAAATCATTTAAACAAATGAAAAAGAAAATGAAAAAATACATCCTTATTGATAGTGCGGCGATACTTATAGTTATTGCTTTATTTTCATTCAAATCAGAAAAACAACTTCCCGAAATACAGAATGATGGAGATGTTAAAACACTTCCATTGGTAAGAAACGATGCATTTAAACGTGGCGAAAAGCTTGTTTTTAGATTACACTACGGAATTTTAGATGCTGGAGAGGCTACACTTGGTATTACGGATGAACAAAAAGAAATATTAGGTCGTAAAACATTTCACGTGGTAGGATTAGGAATTACCAAAGGTGCTTTTGAGTTTTTCTACAGCGTTCGCGACCGCTACGAAACATTTATTGACGAACAATCTATTATCCCTTGGGTATTTATCAGGAACGTAAACGAAGGCGGATATAAGATAGAGCAGTATTATGTTTTTAACCATTTAATGAAAAAAGTGGATGTGGGCGGAGGCGAAACATTCCCTATAGAACCCAATATGCAGGATATGTTATCTGCATTTTATTGCGCCAGAACGATGGATTTATCAGGAGCTAAGGAAGGCGAAATGTATTCTATCAATTGTTTTATGGATAAAGAAGTGTGGCCCCTTAAAATAAAATTTATCGGCAGAGAAACTATTACTACTGATTTAGGAACGTTTAAATGTTTGAAATTTCGCCCGATAGTTCAAAAAGGAAGAGTGTTTAAACACGAGGAAGATTTGAACGTTTGGATAACCGATGATAAAAACCACATTGTAATTAAAGGACAAGCTGATGTGTTGGTAGGTTCTATAAAAGCCGAACTAACAAGTTATTCTGGGCTTGCAAACCCTGTTTCTAAGGTAGAATAACTTTCTGATAAATATCATATTTCCTATTTATCTTTTTATCTAACTTCGCGCCTATATTTATAATTTATAATCTCTGCAAATGGAATTGAAACCCGAAATAATAGAACGAATAAAACTGCTTGATGAAAAATATCAGGCAATGGGACAGGATTTATCTTCCTATCTCGATGGGCTGCTTTATACCGATTACCTTACCTATTGGGATTATATTCATCTCGATACGTTATTGAGTTTGCAAAATCCAAGGACAAATATACCTGATGAAAAAATATTTATAATGTATCATCAGGTAACTGAATTGTATTTTAAATTATGCCTACACGAATACAATCAAATTGCAGAGAAAGAAAACATTGATGTTAAATTTTTTACTGCCCGTATTTCTCGTATCAATCGTTATTTCGATGCACTTATCTCTTCGTTTGATATTATGGTGGATGGTATGGACCCGCAACAGTTTCTTAAATTTCGTATGAGTCTTTTACCTGCAAGCGGCTTTCAATCCGGACAATATAGGATGATAGAAATTTGTTCTACTACTTTTAAAAATCTTGTTGCAAAGGATGTTCGAGATAAATTTAAAGAAGAAACAACTGATGAAGAGATAGAAAAAATGTATGAACATATTTATTGGAAAGCAGGAGCAACGGAATTAGCAACAGGTAAAAAAACATTAACACTTATACAGTTTGAAGAAAAATATCAGCAACAATTTATTTTTCTTGCAAAAAAATTTAAGAAAACAAATCTTCTTTCCATTTATAAATCTTTGTCGAAAGAAGACCAAGAAAATGAACAATTAAAATTAGCACTTCGCCAAATGGATGTGAATGTAAATATTAATTGGCCCCTTTCTCATTATAAATCCGCTGTTAGATATTTGCAAAAAGACCCCGAAGATATTGCTGCAACAGGTGGAACAAACTGGCAAAAATATTTGCCTCCTCGTTTTCAGAAAAGAATATTTTATCCTGAACTATGGAGTAAGGAAGAATTAGAAGAGTGGGGAAAAGCGTGGGTAAAAAGTGTGGTGTTCAATCACAAATAAATTATTTCTTAACCACTTTATTCATTACTTCCGTTTGTCTGCGGATGGATTCATCGTGTATCAATTGATATAAACCTTTGATAAATTCTTTAGGCAATCCTATTTGATTACCACTCTCAATGCTTGATTCAATAAGTTTTTTCCAATGCGCTACCTGTAGAATAGTAATATTGTTTTCTCTTTTGTATTCCCCAATCTGCGAAGAAACAGCCATACGCTTGGCTATTACTTCTAATATATCATTATCTAATTTATTAATAATACAACGAAGCTCTTCCAGCTTTGTCTGAAGCTCAATGTTTTCAATAGAAGAAGAACGTATTTGTAAATCATCAATAATTTCTTTGAGCTGATACGGTGTTACCTGTTGCTTCGCATCACTAAGAGCAACGGAGGGATTGCAATGTGTTTCAATCATCAAACCATCCATATCCATATCCATGGCCTTTTGCGCAATGTATGGAATAAGTTCAGGAGTTCCTCCTATATGCGAAGGGTCACAAATAACAGGCAATTCAGGGCAGGCAGTTTTTAAATCAATTGCTAAATCCCATTTAGGAGAATTACGAAAAGGTCCGTTATCATAGGATTGGAACCCACGATGAATGGCAGCAATCTTTGTTATGCCAGCATTATTAACACGTTCCAAAGCACCTGCCCATAGTTGCAAATCAGGATAGATAGGATTTTTTACAAACACAGGAATATTAACTCCTTTGAGGGCATCCGCAATTTCCTGAACAGAAAAAGGATTAACTGTTGTGCGAGCACCTATCCATAAAATATCAATGCCATGTTTCAAACATTCCTCCACGTGATTTGCTGTTGCAACTTCGGTAGAAGTAAGTAAACCGGTTTCTTGTTTTACTGTTTGCATCCATTTTAAACCAATGTTTCCAACACCTTCAAAGGTATTGGGTCGAGTACGTGGTTTCCAAATGCCAGCTCTGAAAATACTATTGGGATAAAACAAAGCGATTTGTTTTGCTGTATCCAGCATTTGTTCCTCACTTTCAGCACTGCAAGGACCAGCAATAAGTAAAGGTTTACTATAATTCGGGAACCAATTTTTTATTGGAGTAATATTTAATTCGAGTTTCATCATCGTTAATTATTCCACAAAAGTATTGATAAATTACGAAACCATTTTCTTCCTTTGAAAAGAAATATTCTTATTAAAAATAAAACAATGTTATTAACTCTTCATTGTTTATTTCATTCCAATTTTCAATTACCCTGTATAATTAAATTGACTAATTTTAACCGGACAAAAAATAGCATTCATCATTCTAAAACATAAAACGTGTCGGATAAATATTCAAAACGCAAATTAGCAAGTTCCTCAATTACCACTGTAGTAAGTCTTTCATTGGTTTTGTTTATGCTCGGCTTGTTGGGTATAATTATACTTAACACTCAAAAAATAGCTAATAATTTTAAAGAGAACATTGGTTTTCAGGTAATATTAAATGATAATGCAAAGGAAGCAGATGTAGAATTTTTAACCAAAACACTTGATGCTTCTCCTTACATTAAATCAACAGAATTTATTACAAAGGAAGAAGGGGCAGCTCGTTTCCAGAAGAAATTAGGAGAAGATTTCATCAGCTTTGCAGGTTATAATCCGTTGCTTTCGTCCATTGATGTGCACTTGAAAGCTGACTATGCAAATAATGACAGCATAAATTGGATTGAAAAAAAGTTACTTCAAAATAAATTGGTGAAAGAAGTTTGGTATGAAAAATCGCTTGTGGCAATGGTGAATGAAAATGTTAAAACAATTGGTTTAGGAGTGCTAATCATTAGTGCATTGTTAATGATTATTGCATTGGCATTAATAAACAACACCATCCGACTGGCGATATACAGTAAACGATTTATTATAAAAACAATGCAATTAGTTGGAGCTACGCAAAGTTTTATACGACGACCTTTTGTTTTAAAAGGAATTAAACACGGTATATATGGAGCAGTAACTGCTATTGCAATGCTCATTGGTTTACTTTATGTTTTACAAAAACAAGTCCCTGATTTAGCCGATTTGCAAGATGCAAATATGCTTGCTTCCTTGTTCGGTATAGTAATAATATTAGGAATAATTATTTCTTGGATTAGCACTTCCCTTGCAGTACGCAAGTATCTCCGTTTGAAATCAGACGATTTATATTATTAAATTTTTATATTTTTGTTTTTGAAAAATCATTAAAACCAATAACTATGTTAGAAGAACAAATTAATGCAGATATAAAAACTGCAATGTTAGCTCGAGAAACAGCAAAATTAGAAGCATTACGTGCTATTAAATCAGCAATTATACTTTTAAAAACTTCTGCCGAAGGGTATTCAGATGCTACAGAACAAAAAGCATTATTGAAAATGGTGAAGCAAAGAAAAGAAACTGCCGAAGTATATACTACTCAAAGCCGCCCTGAACTTGCGGAAGTGGAACTTGCTCAGGCATCAATCATTGAAGCCTATTTGCCAAAACAAATGAACGAAGATGATGTTCGTTCAGAGGTTGAGAAAATAATATCTTCTGTTGGGGCTTCTTCTCCTGCCGATATGGGAAAAGTAATGGGTGCTGCTTCAAAGCAATTGGCGGGTAAAGCGGATGGGAAACTTATTTCAACAATAGTAAAAGAGTTGTTGAGTAAATAATATTTTACTATTTGAAATTCCTTGCATAATCATCCATCGTAATAAATTCCGCTTTTGTTTTCAAATCAATTATTGTTTCTTCTAATCTTTGAAGCATAGCATTTCCGCTATGTTTGCTGATATATTTAGGGAGATTATAATTTTTTATATCTGCAAATTCCCAGGGATGAAAATAAAGAGAAACTACTTTATCCCGCTTTAATGTTTGCTTCATCAGTAATTTAAAATACCAAAGTGGAAAGTTTTTAAAACTTAACCAAAACAATGGAACTCGTAAATTAGGAGAAACTGAAGTGGGTATATTTAAAACTTTCCCAACGTAAAAGGCGGTTCTGGGTTTATTCAAATGATTATATCTGCCCGGTATATAGGTCGGATTCATTGAGGAATTATAACTGTATCCTGCTTTTTCAATTTCCAAATCATTTACTGGAGCAAGCCGCGCCATTCGGAAACCTGTAACAGGCTTGTTAATTATTTCTTCTAATGTTTCTTTAGAAGTTTTTAAATCTTCTGCTTTAAAAGAGGAATGATAAAAACCGTGTGAAGCGATTTCGTGTTTCAACGAAAGTGATTTTATTAAATCTCTTTGTTGTAAGGCATAATTGGCTGTAGTGAAAAAAGTACAGACAACATTATGCTTCTCTAAAAGAGAAATTATTTTGTGAAGACCAATGGTTGAAACTTCAATTTGTTTTTCAAAAGCAACTGAGCTTCCATATTCTTCTGGAACATCAAATTCCTCCACATCAAATGTTAACAGTACTTTAATCACAACTTATACTTTTCTTTTAAAGACAATCGAATAAACGGTAATGAAATTTCGGAACTCGCGCATAAATGTTTTGAAACTCATTTTAGAAAGAATAATTCCTTCACGCAAAGAAATTTCGTGTGGTACAAGTTTTAATTTTTTTGTTTTAGCGATTATCAATATGATCTTGATACCGGGATTTACGAGTCTGAACCGATACCGGTGGGGATATTGCACACCCTTGACATTTAGCCACTAATTTAGAACAAGACTGGA
>CAILDT010000230.1 GCA_903833025.1 uncultured Bacteroidota bacterium
AGAAGTAGAAACGCTGGAGAACCAAATTAAACTATATCAGTTAGAAACACTAATTGACGAAGTTGAAGTATCTCTTTTGGTGGCAAAATTCAAAGGGGAACAGGAACAAGCAGACCGCACAAAAAAACAAATACCGAGCGAAATAAAAGCAATTAATTACATAAAATAATAATCTAAACAAATAAAACAAATGAAAACACAATTAACTAAATCAGGGCATAAAATATTGGAGCAAAATTGCTTTAATGAGTATGCGGAAAAAGATAATAAAAAATATTTAGGATACGAGTATTATATTAGCGGGTCGGCAATACTTTATATTTACGAAGATGGTGAGTTAATAGATAGCAAAGAATTAAGAGGATATAAAGATAATAACGAAGTTGCAAAGTATTTTATTAACGAATTAACAACTATCTAACTATGAAAAAACTAACTATTTGCCTCCTACTGCTAACTAATTTAGCACAGGCACAACCACCGCACCACAAGAAACACAAACACCACTTTTACTGGTTAGGTTTTGGAGTGTTCGTATCAGGAGCGACAACAGCATTAACAGCAACTAAATTAATAAATTAAACAACTAAAAAAACAAACAAATAAAAACTAAAAAATGAACACAGAAACAAACAACAAGTTACAGAGTGCCGAGATAACATTAAGTTATAAAGGCAAAGTAAAGCCGAGCGAAAGAATTAAGCTCGCAACAAGTCAGAACACCGCAGACCTGTTGAGAACTATCTTTGACGCTGACTTATTAGAGTGGCGCGAAGAAATGATATTGCTATGTCTTAACCGGATGAATAAGGTAATAGGTTACTACAAAGTAAGTAGCGGAGGCGTAGCGGGTACAGTTTGCGACCCAAAAATAATATTTACAGTTGCGTTAAATTGCGGGGCAACTTCAATAATACTTTCTCACAACCACCCAAGCGGAAACCTAAAGCCAAGCCAAGCGGATATTGATATGACTAAAAGAATAAAGGCAGGGGGTAAAATACTCGACATAGAGGTATTAGACCATGTAATAATAACAGCAGAGGGGTATTATTCATTTGCTGATGAAGGAATGATGTAAAAATAAATTAACCAATAAAAAAACAAGAACATGAAAAAACTATTAAAAACATACGGACTAAAAGACGATACTCAATACTGGGATATGATTGAGGAAAGCTTTATTAATGGACAAAGACAACAGGCGCACTCTCAATTTTGCGCGATGCCTAAAGTAGTACGCAAAGCGTTTGTAAAGGGCGCAATTTGTAAAGACTTTTCAAGCGATTATTCTTTTAAAAACATTTGCTCACTAATTGATTTAATTTAATGGAAACTTTTCTAACTATTTGCCGAAAATTAAAGGCTACAAACGAACTAAATTATACTTGTTTCTCTATTAACTATTACGGGCGCAAAACACAAGCGCAGGTATTAAGAGAAGAGAAACGAGGCAACTATTTTGTAACAGCGAACTACAACTCTTACGAACTGGACAGGATGTTAAAACGCAAAGTTGCAGGAGGTGCGGAAATTTGCGAGGACAATATTAACAAACTCAAAGACTATTACAATATACTAACTCAAATAAATATTGATTTACTCTGGAGGAATGGCTTTTTTATCAAGAATAAAGTTGAGTACATAGGTCAAATTAATGGAAAGGTGGCGCAATGGAGCAAGCTAAAAAGCAGAG
>CAILDT010000231.1 GCA_903833025.1 uncultured Bacteroidota bacterium
TCACATAAAATGGGAAACTCCGACTAAAAATGAATCCCTACCTGACTATGCAATACGATTATCAAAACAAATTGATACTTCAAAACCTTTTGTATTAATAGGAGTTTCGTTTGGAGGAATGTGCGCCACAGAAATTGCAAAACAATTGCATCCTCTGAAAACATTTCTTATTTCAAGTTGCAAAACAAAAGATGAATTGCCCTTAAAACTTACAATTTGGAAATATATTCCGCTTTACAAAGCATTAAGCGACAAAACATACAAACAAGCAGCTATGCTTTTTAAAAGATTATTTGGTGTCATTACAAAAGAACAATCTGACAGATTTAGGGAAATGCAGGACTGTGCACCCAAAGACTATTTTAAAGGAGCTATTCACTGCATAATGTCGTGGGAAAACAAAACTATCCCTCCTTCGGTTATTCATATTCACGGAACTGCGGATGGGATACTTCCATCAAAAAAGGTAAAAGCGAATTACTTGATTGAAAACGGTTCTCATTTTATGATAATTAATAAAGCGGAAGAAATAAACAGGATTATTAATGAAGAATTAAAAGGATTGTGTTAAAACGAGGCACTACCCCAACAAGCACCAAAACCAATTATGCCAACCAAAAAAGTAGAGAGTAAATAAGAACCTCCTTGTCCTGAATCTTTATTATAAAAAAATTTAACCATAGAAATAATAAAATTTACAAGGGCGTGAAGAGCCACTGGAAATATCATAATAATTAATATTACCATACCGCCTTCGTTCTTGCCTCCTCCACAAACAATATGAATGCCTGCTGTATAAACAAGCATTATGAGCATATTGTATCCAAGTATTTTTCCGAAATTTTTCATAGTGTTTCTAGTTGTAGTTGCTCAACTTTTTTTCTTTTCTCATCTCTATAAAATAAATTCATAGTTTCAAACGGAATTATTTTCCCATCTTTATTTACAATATGTACGCAGGATTTTTTTACCGCACGCACATCAAAGTTGTACGCATCGATAAATTGCATAATTATTATTCTGAAAACATTTTCATAGCTCAAGTTTGGAGCATCGATGCCAGGAAGACAACACATAATTGATTTTATATCTTCAGTTACTTTTTCCACTGCGTTGCCTGTGCTGAACATTTTCAAAAGGTGCGATTTCAGTCGTTCGTCTTGCTCATAAACAATTGTATTCCCCGAATTGTTTAATAAATCATCAGGGTTAATCATATTGGTTAACGGAAAAACTTTATCATCTATTTTGAGCGCGTACGCCATCGCGAGTGCATCGGGATTACAAGGAACAGGGATAATATCGTTTTCGCCAAAGATGGAAGTTTGTTTTAAAATATCCTTTCTCACATCGGTTAATGTATATCTTCCTGTTATGTTATTGTATGTATCCAACCTACCTGCCACCTGTGTAGGTTGAAAAGTAACGCCACGTACACATTTTTGTTTTAAGCCATATTCTATAATTTCCCCAATTTCATCTGTATTAACACCTTTTTCAAGTGTTACCACCAACGTGGTTGAAATGTTATATTTATTCAAATGTTCGATTGCCTTTAATCTCACCTCCCGTAAATCCTTTCCTCTAAGGTGTTCCAACGCTTCCTTTTTAAAGGAATCGAATTGAAGATAGATTTCAAAATCGGGAGTGTAAGTAGCTAATTCGGCTACAAATTCTTCGTCCTTTGAAATGCGAATACCATTTGTATTCACCATCAAATGTTTTATAGGTTTCGATTTAGCTATTTTTAATATTTCAAAAAAGTCAGGATGCACTGTGGGTTCGCCGCCGCTAATCTGCACCACATCCGGCTTCCCTTCATTAGCA
>CAILDT010000232.1 GCA_903833025.1 uncultured Bacteroidota bacterium
GTTGCCATAGAACAACCGAATTTAATAATGGAAAATGACATTAAATTAATTCCAATTGGCGGTTCATACAAAGATGAATTGTCCAACAGACTAAACACGATGTAGTAGTTTATTTTTCACACTTCAAAACCCCATTCATCCTTAAAAGAAGAATTGCCGGAGGATGGTTTTTGAGGAATGTCTTTTTCTTTTGCAGGCTGGGGTGTTGCCACTGTTTTTTTCTTTTTATCAAGCACTTCCACCAATGCAAAATCCAATTGTTTTTTAACCAAATCGGCTCGTTTTATTTCTATTCGTACTTGGTCGCCGAGGGTTAATACCTTACCGAATTTGCGCCCTCGCAAACAATAATTATCTTCATCAAAATAATAATTATCATCTCGCAGTTCGCGTGTTCTCACCATCCCTTCGCAATGATTCTCTATAATCTCAACAAAAATGCCCCATTCGGTAACACCCGAAATAATGCCATCAAATTCCTGTCCTATTTTATCTGTTAAAAATTGAACTTGTTTATATTTAATGGAAGACCGTTCGGCATCGGCGGCAAGTTTTTCCATTTCAGATGAGTGCTTGCATTGCTCCTCTAACTTATCAATATCCGGATTTTTTCCGCCATCCAAATAATGCTGTAATAACCGATGTACCATCACATCGGGGTATCGGCGAATAGGTGAAGTGAAGTGGGTATAATAATCAAAACCTAAACCATAATGCCCTATATTTTTGGTTGTATAAATTGCTTTTGCCATCGTACGTATGGCAAGCATTTCAATCATACCGGCTTCTTTTTTCTGATTTACTTCTTTCAATAAATTGTTAAGAGAATCGGCAACACCACGTTCGTTTTTTACATTTAATTTATAACCAAACTTAGCTACAAATTCCGCAAAACTATTTAGCTTATCAGGATTTGGTTTGTCGTGAACCCGATAAACAAATGGGCGTTGCGACTCTACATTTCTTACTTTTGGTTCTTGAGTTTGTTTTTTCTTACCAACAAATTCAGCAACTTTTCTATTTGCCAACAGCATAAAATCTTCAATCAATTGATTTGAATCTTTTGATTCTTTAAAAAATACCCCTGTTGGATTTCCGACTTCATCCAAATGAAATTTTACTTCCAATTTTTCAAAAGCAATACTTCCTTTTCTAAATCTATTTGCACGCAATATTTTTGCTAATCTATCAAGAGTTAAAATTTCTTTTTTATAATCACCTTCCTCTGTTTCTATTACTAATTGGGCTTCTTCGTAAGTAAATCTTCTGTCGGAATTTATTATTGTTCTTCCAAACCATTCGTTAATTACTTCTGCATCGTCTGTCATTTCGAATACAGCGGAGAAACAAAGTTTTTCTTCTTTCGGACGGAGAGAACAAACATTGTTTGATAACACTTCAGGAAGCATCGGCACTACCCTATCTACAAGATACACAGAGGTAGCACGCGATACAGCTTCTTTATCAATCATCGAATCGGGTTTCACATAATGGCTCACATCGGCAATGTGAACCCCTATTTCCCAATTTCCATTTTTTAATTTTTGAATAGACAATGCATCATCAAAATCTTTTGCATCTATTGGGTCGATAGTAAAAGTGGTAATAGTTCTAAAATCGCGTCGTTTGGCAATTTCTTCTTCCGTTATTTTAATAGGAATTAAATCGGCTGCACGTTCTACATCTTTAGGAAATTCGTAAGGCAAACCATATTCGGCAAGTATGGCGTGCATCTCCGTATTGTTTTCGCCCACATTACCAAGCACATCAATAATTTCACCAATTGGATTCATTCCGTTTTTAGTCCAATCAGTAATTTTAGCAATCGCCTTTTGCCCGTCCTTAGCACCTTTCAATTTCTCTAAAGGAATATAAATATCAGTATTTATTTTGTTATTTGCAGGAACTAAAAAAGCGAACCGCTGCGAAAGTTGCACAGTGCCTACAAACTCGGACTTAGCACGTTCAATAATTTCAACAACTTCTCCTTCTTGTTTCCCTTTTCTTTTTGGGAACAATTTCACTTTCACAATATCTCCGTGAAAGGCATTTAACGTTTTCTTTTGATTAACAAGTATATCATCTTCTGTCTCTTCTGATACAATATAGGCAGTTCCGGAAGAAGTCATATCTACTTTTCCAGTAATAAATTTATCAATTGTTTTCAATTTGAATTTCCCTCGTTCGGGTTCCATCACCGAATCGCTGTTTTTCAATTCCGATAAGATGGAAGAAATTAATAACCGCTGACTATGGTCAGTAATTTTTAGTTCAGCGGCAATTTGTTTATAGTTGAGTGATTTATTTGGGTTAGCAGATAAAACTTTTAATATTTCTTCAAAGAGATAACTTTTCTTAACTCCGGATTTTTTAGGATTGAATTTCTTTTTCATTCCTCAAAAGTGCTATTTTTTATGGCACAATAAAGTTTTGTTGATAAATAACTCATTACCCAACCTACATCATCCTCGTTCGTTTCACTAAATAAGGCATAAGCACTTGGTCGAATCCAAGACTAATATCTGCCTCCACAAAATCAATTTTATATTGTCCGCATTTCAGCATCAATTCTTTTTTATAATCTGCCATTTGAGAAAGGTAGGTTTCTTTTATTTGATTAGGGTGCAGTTTCACTTCTTCACCGGTTTCCATATCAATAAAGCGATACGGACGGTTATCAAATTCGAAATCCATCTCCTTTTCTTTGTCCACTACGTGAAACAAAACTACTTCGTGCTTGTTGTGTTTTAAATGTTGTAATGCCGAAAATAACTCTTCCGAATTGGATTTAGAATCCATCATATCACTAAAAATAACAACTAGAGAACGCTTATGAATCGAATCTGCAATTTGGTGCAAAGCATCCACAGCTGAAGTTTTTTTATGAACACTAACATCGTAGGGGTGTATTAATTTCTCCAATTGATGATAAAGCATTTTATGATGCAACGAACTAGATTTAGCAACAGAATGAAATTCCACTTCTTCCGAAAACACACTTAACCCTACTGCATCTCGTTGATTTTTAAGCAGCGAAATAATGGCAGCAGCACAATAAGCAGAAAAAACTATTTTGTTTTTCTTCCCTGTTTTTTCATCCGGCAACGGAAAATACATAGACGACGAGTCATCAATAATTATCTGGCATCGCAGGTTAGTTTCTTCCTCATACCGTTTGATAAATAATTTATCTGTTCGCCCATATAATTTCCAATCAATGTGCCGTGTAGATTCACCCTTATTATACAACCTATGTTCGGCAAACTCCACACTAAACCCATGAAACGGACTCTTGTGAAGCCCTGTTATAAAACCTTCCACTACCTGTTTTGCAATTAGCTCGAGGTGAGTAAACTGCTGTAATGGTTGTTGATTAATAGTTTCCAAGTAAATTTTAAAGTAACGCTCTCAATTTTGCGTCCAACACAGATTTAGGAACTGCGCCCACTTGTTTGTCGACTACTTTACCATCTTTAAAAAATAAAATGGTAGGTATATTACGAATTCCAAACATTGCAGAAACGTTTGCATTGCTATCAACGTCCACTTTGCCAACCACAGCAGTGTCGCCAAAGTCTTTTGATAATTCTTCAACCACTGGTCCTACCATTCGGCAAGGTCCGCACCATTCTGCCCAAAAGTCTAATAATACTGGTTTTGTTGATTTTGCTACTAACTCATCAAAGTTAGCGTCTGTGATTTCTAATGCCATAGTTTTAAATTTTAAATTATTTTTTTGATTTTATTTATTGTGTTCGCGTTTAGTCAAATCATTTGCCAAAATATTTTTAATGACATAGTGGCATAGTTATTTATTAATTATTTTATTTGCTTCTTCCA
>CAILDT010000233.1 GCA_903833025.1 uncultured Bacteroidota bacterium
CAGAAATACCATAACGAGCAATGCTTCCTAAACCCCCACCCAAAAAAACAAAAAGTAAATTATTCATTTATTAAAACAACATTAATTTTTTCGAGCGTAAAGTTAATTTTTCTTTGTCATTTTTAGTTGCTTTTGTTTTTAGATAAATCAAATAGTGTAATTTCGCAGGCAAATAAAAAGTATTAATTATGGCAAAAGTAAAATTTGGTAAATGGCTCGGCGGAGGATTAGGTTGGGCTTTAGGTGGTCCGTTAGGCGGCGTATTAGGGTTTGCACTTGGTTCGGCATTTGATGCTGCAAGTGTAACAGTTCAAACTGGAGGTGAAACTCATTACTCTTATGGAGGACAAGCTCCGCAAGCGGGAGATTTCGCGGCAAGTTTATTAGTATTGTCAGCCGCGGTAATGAAAAGCGATGGTAAGCTATTAAAAAGCGAACTGGATTATGTAAGAAAATTTTTGGTACAACAATTTGGCGAAGACCACGCACAACAACAAATGTTGATGTTGAAAGAAATTTTGAAACAAGATATTCCATTACAAGAAGTTTGTTTTCAGATAAAACAATATATGCCTGTTGCACAACGCTTGCAAATTATTCACTATTTATTTGGAATTTCTAAAGCTGATGGACACGTTGATGAATTAGAATTACAAACCATTCAAACCATTGCAAATTATTTAGGCATTACCGCCGCCGATTTTAATTCTTTGAAGGCAATGTATTTCAGAGATGTAAATAGTGATTATAAAATTTTGGAGATTGAACCGAATGTTTCTGATGAAGAAGTTAAAAAAGCATATCGCCGAATGGCAGTAAAATACCATCCCGACAAAGTAATTGATTTAGGAGAAGAAGTACAAAAAGCTGCGAAAGAAAAATTTCAGAAGATGCAGAATGCGTACGAAAATATTAAAAAACAAAGAGGATTATCTTAAATTAAGAAATTCCTTTTCCTTTATTCAAAATTGTATTAATTGAAGTATGCGAGTTGGAAGTACGAGCCATTTTACCTGCCTTCCTTAAACTTCCGTTTGAATTATTAATTGGTATTGGCGGTGTAGATATTATTTTAAAAATAACTATATTACTTTTTATTCCAACGGTAGAATCATTATTGCTACCGTTTTCATTGGCTGGTGCAGGATTACTGCCATTTTTATTTCCCGCAGTTGCTTTGGCTGCAATATTAAGCAACAATACTAAAGCAACTATTTTTATTAAATTTTTCATTAGGTTGATAATTTAAAGTGCATCAAAAGTATAAAGATTTTAAACAAAAAACAACTTTAAACAAAAAACCCGACAAATAGTGTCGGGTTTTTTGTTTAAAGAATACAACTTATTTTATTCAGTAAATATTATTTTTCTGGTTATTGCTTTATTATCCATACTAAATCTTATAAAGTAAATTCCATTTTGTAAGTTGTGTTCTGATTTCGAAATCGATGTTGTATAGTCTCCTTCTCCAAGGTTATTATTGTTTATTTCCACTATTTTTTTACCAATAACATCAAACATTTCAATCTTCACATTTCCTTTTACATTCAAGTGATACTTAATAGTTGATGATTCATTAGTAGGGTTAGGATAAATAGAAACCGAAGCATCATCTACAGTGTTTTCGAGGATACCAACAGTACCATTTATGTTAATATCATCCACATATATGTTATTGCTTGCAAATCCTGTTGTATATTTGAATTTAAATCTCACATTTCCTGCACAAGCATTAGATGGAAGGTTAAAAGAATGCAACATCCATTGGCTTTGCAATGATGGATAAAAAGCCGTTGTAGATAATCCATTGTTACAAAGTGCAGAACCAGCTAAAGAGCCTAAAGCGAACCAATTAGTACCACAATCTTTTGAATAATAAACTTGTAGCACGTCATTCAAATCTGTAGAAACAGTTGCTGCTGTTGCTGCCGCACAGCGGAAAGTAATAGTTCCACCTTGTAGTGCATATAAATCATACCCTGGAGTGATGAAATCATCTACATCATCGTGATAATTATGGAAACCTGCCATTGCCATACAATGATTGCCACTGTACCCGGTGTAATTAGCTAAAGCCCAACTGTTAGAGTTATTGTCATAATTATCTATTGTCCAGTTCCAGTAATAAGAAGAAGAGTTTTCAAAATTCTCTTGCGTTGGTCCGTTGTATTGTGCCCAAGTAGGCATTACACGTACCATTGCCGCTTTAGTAATAGATTTTGAACCACTTGTTATGCTATCCGTTAACGTTACATTATAATCTCCAGGATTAGGAAAAGTAACGGTAGGATTTGCTGCGGTAGATTGAGCAATACTTGGGTCTCCGAAATTCCATCTTTTATAAACAGAAGTACTACTTGCAGTTAAAGGCAATGAAACATTCCAAATTTCAGAAGTAAAGGTAACCGAACCTCCAGCACAAATTACCCTTTTGTTTGCTATAAAATCAGGATTTGGAACGCAAGGAAAAGTTGGGTTAACGGGGTAAGGGCTATTAGTACCTGTTATAGTATCATTATGTCCTCTCCATAAATTATCTCTATACGAAACTGTACTTTCCGCAGCTGCTCTCACTCTTGCTTTTTGTCCTTTGGTAAACATTCTTTGTCCATTAGGACCACAATATGAATAGTCCATATGATTATCGAAATTTTCTATAACTCCAGCTGTATCCGTAAATGTAACATTATCAATACTAAATGAACCTCCTAAAGTATCTTCTGCATTCCAACCATAAAAACGATATGTAATTGGAGCAATAGAAAATATATAAGGTGTAAGAGCAGGAAAAGTAATTTTACAACCATTTTGTGGAACAGTATCATTATCACTCTTAATGTAAAATTCATTGGTTCCTTGAATAGATAGATTAGCATTTGCTGGGCTAATGCTTGCACTTAAATTACTTAAATAGTTATTAGCCGATGAACGAACTGCAAAACTTCTTACCCCTGTTGAATTACGTTTTACATTAAACGAAAGCGACATCATGCGCAATGCAAAAGAATATTTTGGTGCAATAGTTACCTCATAATACTTACTTAGATCAAGTGCTCCTGTTTCTTGAATATATGCGGTATCTCCATTTATAGCACCACCAGGCCAACCAGTAAACCCAAAACGGGTAGTATCAATAGAATTTGCTGAAACACCAACAGCAGAGAAATGGCTTACACTTACAGTGTCGTCATTTACATTCGGGCTAGCAGACATATCAGTTGTTCCTGAAGCAGCTGTTACACTATTAAATCCATAGACCCAAGAAAATGTATGGTCTTTGGTACATTCTGGAACTTTATTAGCATCTTGACAAGCCAAATGCCCCTTTGTTTTTGGGGTATCATCCACTCCATCGTCTCCGCAAACTTGTCCTGCACTATTGTTATTTCCCCAAGGATGCTCTAGATTAAAGTAATGTCCTATCTCGTGTGTTAAAACCTTAGCATAGATGGGTCCACTTGGAGCTAAACTACTTACACAATTATACAAGGCAATAACCCCATCAGCACGATATGCAAACCCCGTGGTTGCACTTGGGAATAAAGCATACGCTGCTGCTTGAAAACCAGATGGATCAGGTTTAAAATCGTGAACCACCCATATATTAAGGTATCTATCTCTTGGCCACTGATTTAATTTCGAACCATCATCAGCATTATAGGCAAGGTGAGAATATATATGCTCAATACCATTAGTGCAGTTTCCGTCAGGGTCCAATCTCGCAAGGCGAAACTGGATTTTCATATTTGCTTTTAAAGTATCAAATGGAGAATTGCCAACTATAAGTGCTGTATCCGCATTAAGTCCTGCCCAATCAGTATTTATCTCATCCATTACATTATAGATATTTGCATCAGGTATATTTTCTACTTCTCCATAATTATTAGCATAAATAATATGAAAAACTACTGGAATATAATAAACCGATTCAGTAGTTTTTTCCTGATAATTATTTTTAATAAGCGTTGTTAGCATATTATCATAATCAATTTGTGCCTGTAATAATTCCGGATGCTCCGCATACATCTGCTGCATATGCTGGTCGGTTCCACAGGGCGATATTGTTTGTGACTTTATTGTAGCTGTTTGTGCAACACAAAAGATTGCGCTCAATAAAAATAGTTTGTAGCATTTTGTTTTCATAGTTTCTTATTTATTTATTATTTTTTTGATGCGCAATATTAGGAATAAATTAAATGCGGTGCAAAAGTATTTTATCGAATTGCGATATTTTCCCCCAAGCGGTAGTTTTTTGCACTTGAACGGTTGTTTTTTTGCGTAAGCGGTTTATTCTGATTTTCAGCATTACCTTTTCATTAATATTTACTCCTTAATAAAGATAAAATTGGTAGATATTAATTGTTATTCTATATTTGCACCCCCAAAAATAAAAAAGGGAAGATTTTTTAAAACAATTTAACTTAAAAATTATGCAAAACAAAGGCGCTATCAGGTTATTTGCCATCTTATTGACATTGGCTTGTGCTTATTATTTAATGTTTACTTATGTTTCTAGCGGTATCACCAAAGATGCTGAAACATTTGCAGCAGATTACGTATCGAAACCAGCTGTAATTGCTGATGCTACAAAAGCAACAAAAG
>CAILDT010000234.1 GCA_903833025.1 uncultured Bacteroidota bacterium
AATAAACACATCGGAAGTTTCGCCAAGGAAGGCGGAAAGGATAACAGCGGCTACCAATAGCAGCACTAAAGGATTTTTAAATTGATTAAAGAAAAGAATAAAATCGCGCTGCAACCTGCTTTTTATTTTCTTCTTTTTATTTTGCTCTGCTATTCGTTGTTGAGCAATAGTGTTGGAAATACCATTAACAGTAGTTTGTAAGCTGCTGTATATTTTATCGGGAGTGAGCGACCAAAACGAAGTTATCATAAGGTGATAGTAAAATGAAAGGTGAATAATTTATTTCGCTATCAAAGGTAATAGTATTATTGGAGATTATATTTATTTCCCCCTCGTAATTTCGAAACTACCGGCACCTAAAGCGTAAGCGGTTACATCGCCTTGGTCGTTGTATTTAGGCTCCACTTTCACTTTCTTTCCGGTAAGTTTGCTTACGCCGTTTGCAACTACTTTGGCTAAATCCCAGCCACTTAATTTATTTAATCGTCCGGTTTTCTTTTCTGCATCAATGGTTTTATCATCCATCGTGTTTTCTTTTAATTTAGAAACAGCTATTTCTTTTATCGAAAGATATTCGTTAGTGTTTGGAGTTTGGAGTTTGGAGTTTGGAGTTTGTTGCTCGCTAATGCTGTTAATAGTTGTTGGTTCCTCGTTCTTATTACCCGACTCCACATTTAATGCTATTGGCTCTTCTTTCTTATTTTCAACAATACTATTAGCACTATTAATAGTTGGCTCTTCTTTTTTAATAATTAGTTCAGGAATAGTTTTATTTGTTTTGTTGGTTGCTACATTGTTTTCTTTAATACGTTTCCTTTTAACAACATTTTTCTTAACCACACCATTACTTTTAACTTCCGGCATCACTTTATTTCCTGATTCATTAGCTGAAGCCAACGTTTTTGTAGCAGCAACAGTTAAAACATTTTTAGCAGGAGCACTCGCCTTATTTATAGTAGCCACTTGTTGTCCTTTATTATTATTGTATAAAAAGAACAACCCAAACAATAACAACACCGCTGCCGCCACAGAAACATAGTAATACAACGGAACTATCCTTCTTTCTTTTCGTTTCAGTGCCTCCTTATTTTTAAACACAATAGAAGTATCAGGAACTAAAATTGGTGCCTCACCCGCATAACCTTCTCCTCTGGAGAAAGCCGGGGTGAGGGCTTTTTTCAATGCTTCTTTGTTTTCGAATACAATAGAAGTATCAGCAAGCAATTTCGTTTTTTGATATAAATTAAAATCAATTAAATATTGGGGATGTTGTTTAATATAATTTTCTAATAATGTTGTTTCTATTGAATTTAAAGTGCGTTCAACTGCTCTTATAAAATATTCTTCTTTATTAGAACTTGTAATTTCTTTCTTTAAATCTGCCTTGTTTTCAAAAGTAATGGTAGCATAATCCTCTAACGTCACGTTTTCAAACCTTTCTAATTCTTCTTTCAGTTCAGGATGTTGTTCTACAAATAATAACACCTCTGCCACCTCATTTGGTGTAAGTGTCCCCTCGTGAAAATCGAGGAAATAAGCCGGATAGTTATTTTTATTAATCTTCATTTTAATTAAATCACATTTTCCATTTTACCTATATACTCTTTCAAAAACCCTCTTGCTCTAAAAATATAAACTTTTACCTGCGATTCGTTCAGTCCTGTTATTTCGCCTATTTCGGCATAATTGTACCCTTCATAATCTCTTAATAAAATAACGGAACGTTGTATTTCGGGCAATTTATTAAGTGCTTCATTCAGTATTTCTTTTAAATCGCTGTATTGTTTGCTATGCCCTAAATTACTCATCTTCACCTCACTCATATCACCCTGCTGCTTCTCTCTCCTAATCAAATCAAGCATTGTACGATACGCCGTAGTAAACATATACGATTTTGCGTTCGTACTCACCACATCCGACACTTTCATCCAAAGTTTTTCGTACGTATCCTGTACAATATCGCGTGCTTTATCTTCATCCTTTATATTTTTAAGGATAAACCGATACAGATTATCAGCATATAAATCAACTGTTTGGTTGAATTCTTCTACCGTCATTATAGCATTTTTACGCAATTTTAACCATAAGACTCCAAAAGTACCATAAAGTTACAATCCCAACTCATAATTCATAATTTATAACTCATAATTAAATTTGGGCGGCAACATCCCACTTTGCAAGCCGTATCCCGCAGGCTCTTGTTATGAGTTTATGAACCTATGAGGTAAAAAAGTGTTACCGCATTTCCATAAAAAAGCTCCACATTTCTGCGGAGCTTCATTCATAACTCATAATTATTTACACCAACGCTACCGAAAACGTGATACTAACTGGGTTGGTTTTTCCCGTTCCTACTATTGTTCCTTTTTCGGGACTAACCAATAAGTTGGTTTAGTG
>CAILDT010000235.1 GCA_903833025.1 uncultured Bacteroidota bacterium
CCGAAAACGAAGGTCAGGCATTGCTGATTACCAAAACAAAAGCAGCTGAAGCTGAAGGTAACGCAATAAAGATTGCTGCTGAGGCAGAACGTTTAGCTGCTCAACTTAGAGGGCAAGGTGTTGCTTTGTTCCGCGAAGAAGTGGCCAAAGGTATGAGTCAGGCAGCTAAAGAAATGGAGCAGGCAAATTTGGATACTTCTGTGATTCTATTTTCGATGTGGACGGAAGCTATTAAAAACTTTGCTGAATATGGAAAGGGAAATGTTATTTTCCTTGACGGTTCAAGCGACAATATGCAACGGACTATGCAGGAAATGATGGCGATGAATAGTTTGATGAAACCGAAAGAATCTGCTTCAACTAAGAAGTAGTAAGCACATATAAAATAAAAACTCCGCTTTGATTTATTCTCAAAGCGGAGTTTTTATTTTTCGAAGATGAAAGAAATAATATCCAATAAACTTATTTCACTAACGTTACTCCTCCAATATATTTATGTTCTTTACCTCCTACATCAGTAACGTTAAATACATAAACGTACACATCTTCTTGCGCAATGTTTCCATTACTATTTACATCACCAATCCAGTGTTTATGTATATCATCCGAATAAAATATTAACTCTCCCCACCTATTAAATACTGACATTTGGTAGGCAGCAATGTTTGTTCCTATTCCATAAAACTCATCATTATTACCATCTCTATTTGGTGTAAATGCGTTAGGTATATAAAAAGTGAATTCGGGAATTATTGCTATACAAATTGTAGATGAATCCACACAAGTATGATTAGTAGCAATTAAGGTAATACAATATTCTCCTGAATTTATATACGAATGCGAAGGATTATCAAGTGTACTCGTGTTTGTTGATGGATTAATAATATCTCCGAAGTTCCAATTATACGTCAGCGCGCCAATAGAATGATTGGTAAAATGCACTGTTGGTTCAATTTCACTTGTACTAAGCGGAGCAGTAAAACTTGCGATTGGCGAAGGATATACTAAAACGGTAACAGTAGCTGTTCCTGTACAGCCTGCCGTAGTTCCTGTTACAGTATAAGTGGTTGTGAAAGCAGGACTAGCTGATGCTGTATTAACTCCAGAACTTGTTGCGCCAGAACTCCAAGTATAAGAAGTAGCCCCGGTAGCCGTAATTGTTGCCGCATTTCCCGAACAAATAGTATCGCCAATTGTAGTAAGCGATATGTTTGCTCCCATTGTAACCGTTGCAACCGCTGTGCCCGAACAACCAAGCGATGTGCCTGTTACCGTATAAGTTGTATTGGTCATAGGGCTTACAGTAGCTGTATTAACTCCTGTTGATGTTGCCCCTGCACTCCAAGTATATGAAGTAGCACCAGTAGCAGTAAGTGTAGTAGTAGTTCCTCCACATATAGTAGGCGAATTAACCAATATTACTGGTATCGGATTTACTGTAACTGTTGATATTGCAGTGTTAGTGCATCCAAGATTTGTACCTGTAACAGTATAACTTGTTGTAGCTCCCGGACTTGCAGTTGCAGTGTTTACCCCTGTTGACGTTGCGCCTGCACTCCACGAATAACTTGTTCCTCCAGTAGCCGTAAGTGTAGCAGTAGCTCCAACACAAATAGTTGGTGAATTAACTAATATAGTTGGTATTGGATTTAGTAATACTGTGGCAACTGCTGTGCCGCTGCACCCTCCCGTATTACCTGTAACTGTATATGTTGTGGTGGTTATTGGTGATGCTGTTGCTGTGCTCACACCCGAAGATGTTGCTCCTGCTGTCCACGTATAAGTAGTACCTCCACTTGCTGTGAGTGTTGCCGTTTGTCCTGGACATATTGTATCATCGGTAACTGTTATTGTTAATCCGCCACCTACTGTAACTGTTGAAACTGCTGTTGAAGAGCACCCTCCTGTTGTACCCGTAACAGTATAAGTTGTGGTTACTAAAGGATTCACTGTAGCTGTATTTACTCCAGTTGATGTTGCCCCTGCACTCCATGTATATGTTGTTCCTCCTGTTGCGGTAAGTGTTGTTACAATTCCCGGACAAATACTAGGCGAATTAACTAATATAACAGGTATTGGATTTACAGTAACTGTAGCTATTGCAGTTCCGCTGCATCCTGCTGTAGTTCCTGTAACTGTATAGGTTGTTGTGGCAGCTGGTGAAGCAGTAGCGGTATTAACTCCTGTTGATGTTGCACCTGCAGTCCAAGTATAAGTTGTTCCCCCATTTGCAGTAAGTGTTGCTGTTTGTCCAGTACATATTGTATCGTCAGTAACAGTTATTGGTAATGATGCTCCAACGGTTACAGTAGCAACGGCAGTTCCGACACAACCAGCTGAAGTACCTGTAACTGTATAAGTTGTAGTTACAACAGGTGTAGCATCTGCAGTATTCATTCCTGTAGAAGTTGCTCCGGCACTCCAAGTGTAAGAGGTAGCACCTCCTGTAGCCGTGAGTGCTGCTGTTTGTCCAATACAAATGGATGGTGAATTAACATTAACCGTCATAGCAGTATTAACATTTACGGTGGTGGTAGCAGTATCAATGTAACATCCATAATTCACAATCAATTGCACGGTATATATTCCAATCGCAGAAAAAGTATGAGAAGGTGCAGCTACTGCGGAAGTATTAGCGGCTCCGCTTGCAACATCACCAAAATTCCAACTGACCGATTGTGCTGTGCCTGCTCCACTGCATGAAGAAGAAGAAGAAGAAGTAAAACTGAAATTTCCAACACTACAACTCATTACAGCAGTAATAACTGGAGGAGTAGGAGGTAGGTAATAATTCACAAAACTCGGAAGTCCAGCATCACTTGAATTTGGAGACACAGATACTTGCGTATCCACATAATTGCAACCTATCCCTGCCACATCTGGATTATTAATTACCCCTAACGTACTCACAAAAAAACCTGCCATATATATCTTTCCATCAGGTCCTGTTTGCAAAGCACCAATCCACATAGTGGCTGAAGTACCTACCTGTGTTTGAGAAGCAGCTATTTGCGCATTGGTACCAGCACATAAATCATATTGAAAAACGGAATAATCACAATTAGTATAAAGAAATCTACCACTTGGCGAAAATTCACAACCGTAGCCGTGGCTATATACTCCTCCTCCTATACTTTGCGAATTTGAAACCACACCAGTTGAATTATTAAAATCAAGCAAGTCCACATCACTTACAGGGCTACCAGCAGCATTGTAACGCATTACACAACATAATTTATTTCCTAAATAGGAAGCGTGCAAATATCCTATTGCTTGTGTTCCACTGTTAATTACAGTACCTGCATTACTTGATACTGGCACAGCACTTAATCCTGCGGCAGTTAAGAGATAGGAACGATATTCATCAGTTCCATAATAATGGGTAACAATCCAAACATCCACATTATTGCAATGTCTAACTGCACATATTTTTTCTGTTGAAGGAGAATAAATCAAAACATTTTTTGTAGCCGTTACCGCCCCTAATCCACCGCTCATTGTCATATCAACAATGGAATAGGAATACCCAGGTGCATTGCCTGGCAAGGCAACTGTAAATATATAATAAAGTGTAGTGCTACCAGGTTGTTGAACAATTATTGCTGATTGAGTGCTGGATTGGTCTCCAAATAACCCTGTACCATTAGTCATTACAGCGTGAAGTGAATTATAAACGGTAATACCATCAGTATAAAATAATAAGTTACCGGCTGCGTCGGATATGCTGGCAACTCCCTCAAGCGTATTTAACATTCCACCATTTACGCTTGTAACAGCGGGAGTAAAATGCACACCTGCATTGGCACCAAAATACCACCAATTGGCTTGTCCTTGTGCGTTTACTGAATTAAAAGCAAAAAACAGTGCGGTGGTAAAAAGTAATTGAGTTAATAGTTTTTTCATCTTATTAATATTGACGTAAAAATAATGTTTTTAGTTGCACGAGGGTATAATATTTTTTTTAAAATAAAGCATAAAAAAAGGTGAGCTACCCTGCCCACCTTTTTCCTCACGTTATAATTGGTAACCTTACATCTTCTTACGAGGTCTTTTTTCTCTCGC
>CAILDT010000236.1 GCA_903833025.1 uncultured Bacteroidota bacterium
AAAACTATCGATATGAATAAAATTCGTCAAGTGCTAAGGATGCACACCCAAGGCAAAAGCAAGCTGTTAATCAGCCAGCAAACCGGTGTAGCACGCAATACAGTAAGTAAGTACCTCCAGCAATTTCAACATTTGCAAATGACAGGAGATGCTGTAAATCAGTTAAATGATTACGATTTAAATAAACTGTTTAGCAATGAATCTCCTGTGGTACCAAGCCAAAGGGAAAAAGACCTGCAACTTTTTCTGCCAAAAGTAGAAAGAGAAATAAAACGCACAGGGGTTACCTTACAGATGATGTGGGAGCTTTATAAGAAGCAACACCCATCAGGTTATGGAATCACCCAGTTTTACCATCATTATAATAAATGGGGAAAGAAAACATCACCGCTGATGCATATGATACACAAAGCGGGCGATAAGATGTATGTTGATTTTGCGGGAGAAAGATTGTATACAGTAGATAAAGAAACCGGGGAGTTACTGCCAGTAGAAGTCTTTGTAGCTATACTTGGAGCAAGTCAACTAACTTATGTAGAAGCCACATCGAGCCAAAAGAAAGAAGATTTTATCATCGCTTGTGAAAATGCACTTCATTATTTTCAAGGAGTTCCATCGGCAATTGTACCAGACAATTTAAAATCAGCAGTAACCAAAAGCAGCAAGTATGAACCCACCTTGAATGAAACTTTTGCTGACTTTGCAGAACACTATCAAACAGCGTTGCTACCAGCACGTGCCTATCGTCCGCGTGACAAATCTTTAGTGGAAGGAGCAGTAAAGATTATGTATAATAAAATCTATACCGCCATTCACAATAGAACATTTTTCTCTTTAGAAGAAATCAACAATGCCATCTGGCAGGAATTAGAATTACACAACAACAGGTTTATGAAAGGTAGAAACTTTTCACGCAGGCAGCAGTTTGATGAAGTGGAAAAAGCCGCATTGATGCCACTTCCGCTGTTCCGTTACGAATTTAAGAAGCAGCAAATTTTAACAGTAATGAAAAACGGGCACATTTGTTTAAGCATAGATAAACATTACTATAGTGTACCTTACAAGTATATCAGCAAAAAAGTAAAGGTGATTTATTCTCCCACAAAGGTTGAAATCTTTTATCGTTTTGAGATGATTGCTTCACATACTCGAATCAAAAGCCCTTACAATTACACCACTGTAACGGAGCATTTAGCATCGGCACACAAGTTTGTAAGCGAATGGACACCTGAAAAATTTATTGCCTGGGCTCAAGGCATTCACCCCGATGTAAAAACATTTATAACTAACATATTAGAAAAGAAAAAACATCCCGAACAAAGTTATAAATCCTGTATCGGAGTTTTGAGTTTTGAAAAGAAAGTAGGAAAAGAGCGGCTTATTAAGGCTTGTCAGCGAGCATTAGATTATGGAATTTATAATTACAAAATCATTCAGAATATACTGGATAAGAAAATGGATCAGTTTCAAGATGATGAAAATCAGGAGTCCCAAGCTATACCTATACACGAAAACATCAGAGGAGAAGAATATTATCAATAAAAAACAAACAATTAAATTTAACTAAAAACAAAAAAATGAACAAAGAAACAATTGAAAAAATGAAAGCAATGAAACTATCAGGAATGGTTCGTGCCTTTACAACAAGTTTAGAAAATGAACAGCAAAACAAGTACACGGCTGATGAAATGGTAAATTTTTTAATCCAGTCAGAATGGGACGAGAGGCAGAACAGAGCTATTAATCGCCTCATTACAAATGCCCGTTTCCGTTACAATGCAAGTGTTGAATTGTTACATTATGACAACAATCGAAATTTAGATAAAAACCAAATTCTACGTTATGCTGATTGTTCTTATGTCAAAGAAAATGAGAACATCCTCATCACCGGAAGTACAGGTATTGGTAAAAGTTATATTGCCACGGCTCTTGGTTATCAGGCTTGTATGCTTGGTTACAAAGTAATGTATGCCAATACCAATAAACTCTTCTCACGATTAAAAATGGCAAAAGCAAATGGTATTTATGTAAAAGAAATGGCTAAAATTGAACGTCAGGACTTGCTTATACTTGATGATTTTGGTTTACAGCCTTTAGATACTATTAACCGTAATATGCTGATGGAAATTATAGAAGACCGGCACGGAAAGGGTGCTAGTATTATTACATCGCAAATCCCAGTAAATAAATGGTATGAAATTATCGGAGAACAAACAATTGCTGATGCTATTTTAGACAGAATTGTTCACAGTGCTCACCGAATAGAAATTAAAGGAGAGTCACTCAGAAAAAAAATATCAAGTGTTAAAATAAATACAGAAACTATTAATAATTAAACTAATTTTGCAACCAATTATCGTAGCTAATTTAGATGTTAACTTCCACTGCTCAATTTACTCCGAAATGGGGTGCTCAATTACACCGAAATATCCACTTAATAGCTGCTGCCGATTGCACCCTTAATTAAAAATAATTTATGGCACGCAAAGTTAAAGAAACAGACGATTTACCGAAAGCTAAACTCAATAAAGACTCTCTCAAAAAAGCATTACGAATATTTGATTACACAGGCACACATCGCTGGAAACTATATGTAGGGCTTGTGTTTTTATTATTAACATCTGCCACCGCGCTTGGTTTTCCTAAGCTTTTAGGAATATTGGTAGATGCCGCCGACCCAAAACACCCCAACATTGAATTGGCTGATAAAATGGGATTAGTATTGTTGTTAGTATT
>CAILDT010000237.1 GCA_903833025.1 uncultured Bacteroidota bacterium
TCTCCACCACCCGTAATTCGTATATTTGTATCCTTCTTAAAAAGAAAAATAATTATGTCAGCAATCATCCATCTAAAAAATATAGCAAAAGCATACAAAATAGGCACCGAAGTTATACACGCTTTGCGCTCTGTTTCTTTAGAAATTAATAAAAATGAATATGTAGCGTTGATGGGTCCTTCAGGAAGCGGCAAATCTACTTTAATGAATGTTTTAGGGTGTTTGGACAGCCCCACAAGTGGCGAATATATTTTAAACGGCATTGACGTAGCTCAAATGCTCGACAATAGATTAGCCGAAGTACGTAACAAAGAAATTGGTTTTGTGTTTCAGTCCTTCAATTTATTACCTCGTTCCACAGCTTTGGACAACGTAATGCTTCCTTTGATTTACGCAGGTTACAACAAAGCTGATAGATTAAAAAGAGGAAAAGAAGTATTAGAACAAGTTGGCTTGGGCGACAGAATAATGCACAAACCCAACGAACTTTCTGGAGGTCAACGCCAACGGGTAGCCATTGCACGAGCATTGGTAAATCGTCCAGCAATTATTTTAGCTGATGAGCCAACCGGAAATTTGGATTCAAAAACATCCATTGAGATTATGGCTTTGCTTGAGGAAATTCATAAACAAGGAAATACCATTGTGCTGGTAACCCACGAGGAGGATATTGCGCAACACGCTCACCGTATTGTTCGTTTGAAAGACGGCGAAGTAGAACGTGATTATAAAAATGAAAATATTATTTCGGTAAGCAACCGCTTAGCTCATTAATTTTTATCCAACAATGACTTTAAGGATATATACCAAAACCGGCGACAAAGGCGAAACCTCCTTAATTGGCGGAACACGAGTGCCTAAACATCACATCCGTATTGAATCCTACGGAACGATTGATGAGTTAAATTCCTTCATAGGTCTTATTCGTGACCAAGATATTGACGAACATTCAAGAGAAATACTGATTGAAATTCAAGACCGCCTTTTCACCATTGGTGCATCATTAGCTTCTGACCCTGAAAAATCAAAAATGAAAATCCCTGATTTAAAAGAAGAAGATATTCTTTTGCTTGAAAAAGAGATGGATAAAATGGATAAACAGTTGCCTGAAATGAAATCATTTGTTTTACCCGGCGGACATACTACTGTTTCTTATTGCCATATTGCCCGTTGCGTTTGCCGCAGAGCGGAACGCTTGACAATTCACCTTTCTGAAAACGAATTTGTGGCTGATTTGGTGGTTAAATACCTTAATCGTTTGAGCGATTATTTGTTTGTCCTTTCGCGTAAATTATCGCAGGATTTGCACGCCAAAGAAATTCCCTGGAAACCGAGAATGTAAAAACCGCTACGAAAGTTTTCCTTCATCAAATTCCTAAAAAAACAAAATAGTTCTTTCACAAGTGAAATTAATTTTTACTTTTGCAGAAAATTTGAAGGGAACGCGAAAATAATTATAGTAAAACCCTTGTTAAATGTACCTTTTAAACAAAAATTGATAATATGTATTGGACACTTGAATTAGCAAAAAATCTTGAAGATGCTCCTTGGCCAGCAACAAAAGAAGAATTAATTGACTTTGCAATCCGCTCTGGCGCACCTATGGAAGTAATAGAAAATCTTCAGGAAATTGAAGATGAAGGAGAGATTTATGAAACCATTGAAGAAATTTGGCCCGATTATCCTACCAAAGAAGATTTCTTTTTTAATGAAGATGAATATTAAAGTTAGTTCTTAATAGAAA
>CAILDT010000238.1 GCA_903833025.1 uncultured Bacteroidota bacterium
AAATTTTTACAAGTTCAACTGAAACATTTGTCCTTATTTTGCGGACAATAAAGTGTTTTGTGAACATCCAAAAAAGACCAATCGTTATCATATAAATTTACTAAGTTGCCTTTATCATCTGTTAAAGTCACTGTTAAGCGTTCTAAACTGGTAGGTGAAAAGTATTTCCGTTTAAAAACTACCAAATCAGCGCCAAATTTCACATAAGGATTAGGCCGAGAATTTGCTATTATATCAGCAGGTAAAGGTATTGTCGCAAAAGTACTACCTGAAGTAGGTCCTGTCTGTGTATTAGTATATCCATAAGCACTATTATTAACACTGCTTGAGGCAGTTACCGCATTTATAGCATATATCTGTGCCTGAGTAAGTGTTCCTTCGCGCAATCTACACGCCACATCAATCGTATGATAATAATCAGGTATACTTATGGTACCATAACTTTTGGTATTTGTAATATTATACAGCCCACTCGTTAAACGTTGATTACTATAGTCTTCAATGGAAAGATAGAAATAAGTAGGTCCATAAGTATTAGGAGGAACATTAGCCGAAATAGTTTGTCCAATATTTATTGATAATATTACATCGCCTGTTGCCGTATCCGCCGTCGTTCGGAATCCTAATAACCAGCCTAGGGTAGTATTAATACCTAATGTTTGAAATTGGGATAAACTAACAATACCGCAAGAATTGGAGCTTATAACGTTGGCTTGTAAAAAGAATATAATTGTAATTATTCCAGATAAAAGGTCGTTATTGGTAAAAGAAATAATATTATTAGTTGAATTATAAGTTGCTAATAGACCACTTGTCGCTGCTTGTAAAGCAGCTTGGGCATTAATTGCGGCAACTAATGTAGTAGGTGAATAATTACCGTCTGGAATTTGCAGAATGAACCCATTATACATAAAAAATGTATTTCCTGATTTAGCATTAAAAGCATACCAAGAGGTAGGTATTTGGTAAGAATAGAGGCTTATTGAAACAACTTTGTTTATTGGATTAGATAAATTGAAGGTGAAATTAGTATTAAATGAATTCGAAATAGAATTATTACTATATGGCAATATGTTTGTTCGATAATGACTATCAATCACAATAATACTGGTGGAAATAATCGGCGGTACATTATTTACAGTATCCGTAAATTGTTGATTTTCTATTGTCATACGGGATGCATCAGCAAAATACCGTGTGGATTTACCGGCAGTATCAGTAATACTTCCGTCAGCCCAAATTTTATCCAAACCTTCAGCCGATTCATTAATAACTTCTTGTTTTTCTACTGTATCACTTTCTAAATAAGCAATCACTTTATCTCTAGCCTGAGTAAAGAAAGTCTCTAAATTAGATTTCCCATCAGTTTTCATCTTCGCAATCAAACTGTTAGCCTTATCTTTCACATTAAAAGCCGTCGGTTCTGTCAGATTAAAAATAGCCAAAATATCGTCAATCGAATATTTGTCAATATTGGTATCCGTATCCGTATCCGTCATTATTTATTATTTATAGTGATAATTTTAAGTCATAAACAGGTTATTAATCCCAGTGCCTTTTTCACAGTGCTTTTTTTTCAGTCGAAAAGTTTTGTAAAAAATTGAAATGTTTCTTGTTTTAAAATTAGATAGCATATTATCCTCACAAAAATGAATCCAGCTGCGAATAAAATCTCTGCTATTAATAAGAAAATGAGTTCTACTAAGAAAGAAACCGCTGCCCCAAACACAACTGATTGTGGTATATGCTGCGAACCCTATAATAGAAGCAACCATGCTTGTATAGAATGTGAATACGTCGGATGTAAGTATCAGGTATGTAACACTTGTATTCGTTCTTATTTATTAACTAGTACTAATGAACCGCATTGTATGGAGTGTAAACAAGCGTGGACACCTAAATTTATGCTTTCCTTGACGAAAAAATGGATGACAGAAACTTATAAACCACATCGT
>CAILDT010000239.1 GCA_903833025.1 uncultured Bacteroidota bacterium
ACTGATAAAACAATGTGTGGCAATTGCTAAATCGGAATTGCCATATGATGAAAAATATTTCTCTAAAAAGACTTGTTTTTAACCACAGTTCTTGTTAGCAGATGTTTTTTCTTTCGTGTCCGCTGATTAGCTTAACTGTTCAGGTTTGTAGCCAATTTGCGTTTTCCTATACCACACTTGTTTCTTCGGTTGTTCTTGTTGCGACATTAAATGTTCGTTAATGTTTTTGAGATGTTCGTTCTCAACAATTGCCTTTCCTAATTGCGATTCCCTGTCTATTACAAGAAAAACCAATAGCATAAGAATTGCAACAAGTCCAAAGATTATAATATGTTGTGTTTTCATTTTAATATATTTTTAGTTGTGCGAAATTAATAAATAAAGTAAGGTCTTTCTAATCGTGAAGATTAAATGTTTGTTTTACCTCATTGTAGTTTTTCATATTCACATTCGGATGAAGCATCATTGAACGCGAAGGTATTGCAACAAATTTGAATTGCATTCCACCTGGGTTTCCTGGGTCAGTTCCATCACCTTTAGTTACAAAGATTGTTACCTGTCCTAATGAATACTGATACCCCCACTCAAAGTTGTGGTAAGAGTTAGGCAATGCCGCCCAAACAGTTGAAGAACCATCTCCTAAATAAACTTGCACTGTTCCTGTCGCAACTATGTCAGAAGTGATTGCTGAATAATTAAGTGTTGCGTCCCACTCATTATAAGCAGATAAAAACGTCCAACTGGCGTTTGTTGTTGTTGCCGTTGTTGTTGAGATGTTAGCAATACCCGCAGGTCCTTGCGCACCGGGTGCACCGTCTTTTCCTTTGCACCCATTAAATACTATGGCTGTAATACCGATAAGCATAGCCATTCCGATTTTTGTAATTGTTTTTTTCATTGTTTTGTTTTTGTTTTGTTTATTATTTATGCTTCGTTTTTTAGAGTGGGTGCTGCTCCACTATTTTTTTATGCTGTCGCAAATGACTGTCAATATTAGTGTCTGGAAATGTTCGTGTTTTGTCGGTTACGTTACGGTTCTCAAAATATCTGCTAACATATAATTATATGCACCTGCAATAATACCAATTTATTCATTACCAATGTCCCAAAAAAATATACGCACCTTTTGGGCAGGATATATGCACCTTTCAAATCCCTTCATATTAATATTAACTTTTAATTTTCCACACCTATATATATGTATCCTCATTTTCAAATCACAAAATATACTATTCAACTATTTATTTTCATCGTCGTGCAACCTTTTTATGTTTTCTGCATCTTGTGGGTAAGCAATAGCTTATTTTTATCGTGTATCTTGTTTTACTGGGCTTCTAATTTATCCTTCCTTTAGCCCTACATCGCAAACTCCACTTTAGATTACTGAAAAACAAACAAAACAGAACGATGGTTCGTTCGTGTGTATTAACTTTTATTAAATGAACAATAGTGTGCAAAATAATGTGCGGAATAGGTTTTTGAAGTTCAACTTTAGTGGAGGTACGTACCTCCGGTCAATATCAACAATGATGTTTAATGAAGGTACTTACTTTCGGTCAATCTCATTAATGATGTTCAATGAAGGTACGTACCTCCGGTCAATCTCATTAATGATGTTTAATGAAGGTACGTACCTTCGGTCAATCTCATTAATGATATTCGATAAAGGTACGTACCTCCAACAATTTCCAACTTCAATTTTAGCGGAGGTACCTAATTCTACTACAGTTGAAGTTTAAAAACTCCACATCACTAAAAATAGTACTATATATTAAAGCGTAATTAATAAGAACTAAAATAATAACATTAATAATTGAAAAAAACAAAACTATGGCAAACACAGGAAGTAATTTAGGAAAAACGGGATTGAATTTAGCACAATCGCAAGTCAATCTAGCATCATCACGAGTGAATTTAGCACCGTCGCGTTTGAATTTAGCCCAACACGTATCAGCGAAGTTGGTTTTTAGAGCGATGGTTGATAGCATATTTTTGGGGCTATACCCCCACGTATTTTAAAATAAAGGGCTTAAATTGCGATAAATGAAATTTAACCTTACTGCCCCGAAAATGGAAATGTTGCCGTTTTTTCATCATTAAAAGTATTTCTTACTGTTATAACACAAAATCAATTTTTGTTTCGCATCTTTGTTCGGTAATTATTAATTTCAAAATAATGGCTGATAAAATCACAAATGTATTTGTACTGATGATGGAAAATCATTCGTTCGACCATATACTTGGTTATTCTAAAATAAAAGGAAAAGATGCAATTACAGGAGCGGATACGGAAATAAATGGGCTTACGGGTACTGAAACTAATAGTTATAACGGTAAAGATTATGTGGTTAAAAATGATGCGGATGCGTGTATGCCATCCGACCCTGGTCACGAATTTTTAGATACCAAAGAACAACTTTGTGGGCAAAATGGCACTTACCCCGCTATTGATAATTCGGGATTTGTATTAAATTATGCTGCTTCATCTACCGAAGGTGCAACGCCAACAGAAGGTTTTGGAGATGTGATGCGTTGCTATGATACACCAGTTCAGCTTCCGGTAATATATCAGCTGGCAAACGAATTTGCTGTGTGCGATAGTTGGTTTTCTTCGTTACCCGGACCAACTTGTCCTAATCGTTTTTTTGCACTTGGTGCTTCTTCAGGTGGTTTAGACCATAGTCCGACAAGTGAACAAATGCTTATTTGGCAAACGTTGCGAGGTTTCAAATTTCCGAACGGGTCGATATTTGAAAGATTGGATGAAAGCAGCACAGAAGAGAAAAAGTTGTGGTGGCGGTTATATAATGACAATAAAAAATGTATTTGGGGCGGACAAGTTCCGATGGTTGCTGCGTTAAAAGAGATTCGGCATGTTGACATACATTCTATTGAAGATTTTAAATCGGACTTGAATGATACCGATTGGGGCTACCCTTATGTATTTACTTTTATAGAACCAAATTATGGCGATGTGTTGAACAATACGTTTAAAAATGGTTCGTCTCAACATCCAATGGATGCTGCTGCTGCCGGCGAACAACTTATTAAAGATACGTATGAAGCGATACGTAATTCGCCGGTGTGGAATACGAGTGTATTAATTATAACGTATGATGAACACGGTGGTTTTTACGACCACGTGAAACCTCCTGCGGCTATTCCTCCTGGCGATAAAACCGACCCTAAAAACACTACTTATGGATTCGACTTTAAACAATACGGTGTAAGAGTGCCAGCAGTGATTGTATCTCCGCTGATACCTAAAAACACTATTGACCATACGCCGTATGACCATACTTCTATTTTAAAAACACTCTCAAACTTATATGGCTTTGCACCTTTAACTCAACGAGATAAAAATGCAAATGATTTAATTCATCTTTTTTCACTTGAAAATGCAAGAACTGACTGTCCTAAACAATTGCGCACCCCTGCAACATCAGAAGAAATTATGGAAGTTCTTACTTCGGATGAAGAGCAGAATGAAATTGACCAATCGCCATTGCCCGATAAAGGAACATTTAGAAATATGCTGCAAATTACTATGCAAACCGATTTGCAACTTTCGGATGGAACAGAAGCTGCAGAAGAAAGAATAAAAACAATTTATGCTAATTTGAAAACAAGAGGAGATGCGAAAGTGTATGTGAAAGCAGTGATGCAAAAATTAGACACAGCAAGAGCTATTAAGAAAATGAATGCAAATAGTTAATTAAAAAACAAAACAAAATGAAAACACATTACAAAAACATCTTATTAATTTCCAGTTTTATTTTACTGATAACTGGGGAAATTATCTCACAAACCGACAGTGTTTATTACCACGATTATAGTTTCGAATCGCAATGGGGGGCAAATGGTGCATATCCAAACTATGATAACGACCGGTATGTAACACGTTTCACACCACCCTATTATCCTGCTAAATTAGTTGGTATCAAAGCTTGGTTTCGTAATGTTACTGATGCAACCTCAACAACACGAGCTGTTTGGTATGTGGACCCAACTGGAGATACAATAGGTCCGGGTGCTATATTTGGAACCTTGGGAGCTACTATTTATACTAACCCTGCAATAGGTGGTATTGCTGATACTTCGTACGCCAAATATATGGATGTAAGTTATTCTAATACTATAATTAATTCGGGTGAAGTATATGCAGGATGTACACAGCACAATATGCTTAACGGTTATCTCGGTATTGCGATAGATGGGCAAAATGCTTACTCATCTAATCGTCCGTGGGTAAGTTCGGCAGGATGGTATAGAATGGTAAACTGGTGTTTTGTAAATGGGGAGTGGGGAATAAATGCTTATTTTAGTCCTGTTACAATAGGTGTAAATGAATTAAAAACTGATTATAATGTTTCTGTTTATCCAAATCCGATAAATGAAAATACGATTGTTACTTATGAGTTAAAAGAAAATACTGCTGTAAATCTTGCTGTTTTCAATATGATTGGAGAAAAGGTAGCTGAAGTGATTACTAATGAAAAGCAGGTTTCAGGCAGTCATTCATTGGACTTAGCTTCTCTTAAATTAAAATCAGGCGTTTATTTTCTTCGCTTGAATAATGAAACGGTGAAGATTTGTAAGCTTTAAATTCCAAATTCGGGAATGGTTTCGAGGTAGGAAAACGTATTATTTTCATAATCCATCACACAACAAAAATGATTTAGTCCGTTAGTAACCACCAAATATTTTACTTTGAACGTCATATTATATCTCGCAATCTGATGAAACGTTTCTTGCGTAATTTTTACTTCGGGTGCTTTACATTCCACCAATAAATAAGGAGCACCACTTTTGTCATACACCAATACATCAGCACGCTTTTGCAGTTGATTATACTTTAAACCTATTTCCACCGCTATTAACGAAGCGGGAAACTTTCGCTCCTGAACTAAAAACTGTACTATATTTTGTCGCACCCATTCTTCGGGAGTAAGCACCACATACTTCTTCCTGAAGGCATCAAAAATTTCTTTCTGTGTGCCGTTTTGTCGCAGTTTAAAATTGTATTCGGGTAAATTAAGTGGTTGCATTTGAGTGGCGAAGTACGATAAAATTATGCAGTGGTTTATAACATTTTTAATAAATACTTCTCAACAAGCAACTGTAACGTGCGGTAAGGTTGTATATTTGTACAAATTAGTTAACCGTAAGATGAAGAGCAAGGAAGAAATAGTAAAAAACTGGTTGCCGCGATATACAGGCACTCCGCTAAATGAATTTGGGAAATATATATTATTAACCAACTTCGGGAGTTATGTAAAAATGTTTGCGGAATGGAATAAGGTAGAGATAAAAGGAGCAGAAATGCCAATGCCAAACGCCACAGCAAACGGAATAACTATTATTAACTTCGGGATGGGAAGCGCAAATGCTGCTACCATTATGGATTTATTAAGTGCAGTGGAGCCGGAAGCAGTTTTGTTTTTAGGTAAATGCGGAGGATTAAAAAAGAAAAACCAGTTGGGCGATTTAATATTACCTATAGCAGCTATTCGTGGAGAAGGAACATCCAACGATTATTTTCCGCCCGAAGTACCTGCTTTACCTGCTTTTAGTTTGCAAAAAGCCATTTCAACTACCATTAGAAATCATAAAAAAGATTACTGGACAGGCACTGTATATACCACTAACCGCAGAGTTTGGGAACACGATGAAGAGTTTAAAGATTACTTGCGCAAAATTCGGGTGATGGGCATTGATATGGAAACAGCAACTATTTTTTCAACGGGTTTCTTTAACGAAATACCTACAGGGGCTTTGCTCCTTGTTAGCGACCAACCAATGATTGTGGAAGGAGTGAAAACTACTGAATCGGATAAAATAGTTACCAAAAACTTTGCGGAAGAACATTTGAAAATTGGTATTGATTCGCTAAACGAACTTATAAATAAAGGATTAACGGTAAAACATCTTCGGTTTTAAAATATGGATTTCAACCAAATAATGTCGGAATTAAAAAGCAAGGTGTATCACCCTGTTTATTTTTTGATGGGCGATGAGCCCTATTTTATTGATATGGTAGCCGACTATATTGAAGCGAAAGTGCTGGATGATTCGGAAAAAGAATTTAACCAAACTGTTTTATATGGCAGTGATGTTACATCAGATGAAATATTTGCTGCTGCTCGCCGCTTCCCGATGATGGCTGAATACCAAGTTATAATTGTGAAAGAAGCACAAGGAGTAAGAAACATTGCTGGTAAAGAAAAGGATTCAGAAAAAGAAAAGGACAAAGACAAAGCAAAACTGCCTATCGAACTATACCTTGATAACCCTCAAAAATCAACTATACTGGTTATATGTTACAAATATAAATCAGTTGATAAACGTACTTCGCTATACAAACAACTGGACAAAAAGGCGGTTGTGCTGGAATCAAAAAAGATTTATGACAATCAGGTTTCTGCGTGGATTGATAATTACTTAAAAGGAAAAGGTTACACCATCGGACCAAAAGCTAGTGCTATTTTAGCGGAAAGTTTGGGTACTAGTTTGAGTAAAATCACGAATGAGCTGGATAAATTAATGATTAACCTACCTCCGAAAGCAGAGGTTACACTGGATATTATTCAAACCAACATTGGCATCAGCAAAGATTTTAATGTATTTGAATTTCAAAACGCATTAGCTAAAAAAGATGTGTTGAAAGCAAACCGCATCGTAAATTATTTTGGCTCTAACGAAAAAGAACATCCGCTGATAATGACAATTGCCATACTTTATGGCTATTTTACCAAGCTAATGCTTATTCATTATTTGCCCGACAAACAAAATAAATCCATTGCTGGATTAGGAATTGCTTTCCCTTTTATTGAAGATTACAAAACTGCGGTGCGAAATTATCCAATGGATAAGTTAAAAAGAATATTCTCCTACCTTCGCGAATACGACCTAAAATCAAAGGGTGTGGACAGTGGTTCATCATCGCAAGGCGAACTGTTGAAAGAAATGGTTTTTAAAATACTTCATTAAATTAAACCTTAACGCTTCCTAATTAAAGAAAGATGAAACGTTTTTACCTTTTAATTTTTCTTTTCTTTATTAAACTTATTTCTGTCGCACAGTTGCAACTACCTGCTTTTACTATCACTACGTTAGATACTGTTTCTGCTAATGGTTCTGTGGGATATTATTTTATGACTAATAATACTAACCTACTCATCCTTGATAAAGTTGGTAACATAGTATATGATAAACCTGTTTCGGCTCTTGATTTTTCGATGCAACACAACGGGATGATGACGTACTATAATAACAATACACACAACTTTAGATTTATGGATAGCACCTTTATAGTGGTTGATTCTATTGGTTGTAAAAACGGATTACAAACCGACCCGCACGAATTACAACTACTTGCTAACGGTCATTTTTTGATGCTTGGCAACGAATTTATAACAATGGATTTAAGCAACTACTATGAATTTACAAATAACAATTCACCAGGTAATGCTGCTGCAATTACCAAATGCAGTGTGATACAGGAACAGGATGTTAACCGAAATGTAGTGTTTGAATGGCACGCCAAAAACTATTTCTCATTTGCTGATGTGGATACCTTCTTTCTTAATTCGCCATATAATGTAGATTGGATACATTCCAACGCTGTGGAAATGGATACGGACGGAAACATTTTATTATCGAGCCGACACTTGGATGAGGTAACTAAAATCAATCATTCCGACAGTTCTATTATTTGGCGGATGGGTGGCAGGCAAAACCAATTTACGTTTGTTGGCTCTCCCCTACCCTATTTCGGGCAACACGATATACGTAGATTGAGTAATGGAAATGTAAGTTTGTATGATGGCGGAAACCATTACACACCACATTACTCGCGCCCGTTAGAGTTTCAATTGGATGAAGTAAATAAAATTGCTACTCAAAAATGGACTTATGTTTATGATTCCACAATGTATAGCACAGCAATGGGAAACGCCCAACGGCTGGCCAATACCAACACACTTGTAGATTATGGATTAATAACATCCGACAGTGTTACGTTTGTTGTTGTGGACACTGCGGGCAATAAAATGTTTGAGTTAGATGGTCCGCATACGTATAGAGTTTATAATTATCCTTCACTTCCTTTTCAGTTGCATCGCCCGAAGATAAGCTGTTTCGATTCGGTGGGTGTTACTTACTTAGATGCCGGAGCTAATCACATTTCGTATTTATGGAACACTGGTGCCACTACTCGTGTAATTGCAATACCGAATACCGTAGCCCATTATCAGGTGTTTGTGCCGTATGGTGATGGTGGTTTTATGGGTTCCGAATTATTTATTATAAATGACACCACCAACTTATGTAGCTCCACAAGTGTTGCTGTTGCTGACTTAAAAAGAAACGATATGGAAATAAACATTTCCCCTAATCCTGTTTCTTCCTCTGCTACTTTATATTTTTATCTACCTGAAAACACAGCAATATCAATCTCCATAAAAGATATTAGCGGACGATTGCTAAGAGTGATAACAAATAAAATGGAAGTGAAAGGTGCGCATCAACTTGTATTTAATACGTCCGATTTATCGGCGGGTGTGTATTTTATCAGTGTAAATCAATCAGTAAAAAAGTTTATTAAATTATAAATTCTTTATTCTATCAAAATGAAAAAACGTTACTTAATAGCATTTGCAGTGGTTATAACAGCTAATAGTTTTTTCGCTACCGCTGCATCGGCACAAAAAATAGCAGGTGGTTTATTTTATTCTCTTTCCATTTGCCTTGATAGTGCTGTGAAAGCGTGGGGATATAATTATTACGGACAGCTTGGCGAGGGCGATACGATTAATAAAACTATTCCTGTGGATGTTTATGGGCTTGCGGGTATTGTAGCTGTGGGTGCGGGCGAATACCACTCTTTAGCCCTTCGCAAGGACAGTACTATTTGGAGTTGGGGCAATAATAGCAACGGGCAATTGGGCAATGGTAGTTTAATAAACAGGAGTTTGCCTGTGCAAGTATTAGGCGTAACGCACGTTGCCGCCATTGCAGCAGGGCAAAATCATTCGCTTGCTTTAAAAAGAGACAGCACCGTTTGGGACTGGGGATACAATGCCTACGGGCAATTGGGCGATAGTACACTTAATTTAGTTGCGTGCCAATGTAAGGAACAAGCGGTGAAAGTGCATAAACTAAAAAAGATAATAGCCATTGCCGGCGGTAGTTTTCATTCGCTCGCTTTGCGAAGCGACAGCACTGTGTGGGCTTGGGGAAGCAATGTGGATGGGCAACTTGGCGATAGTACTACTACCGATAGCCCTGTGCCGGTGCAAGTACACGGACTAACAAACGTTATAGCAATTGCTGCTGGTGGCTCGCATTCGTTAGCTTTAAAAAGCGATAGCACCTTATGGGCGTGGGGCAGAAACACTGTGGGGCAGCTGGGCGATAGCACCATTAATGGTGAAATAATACCAATAAAAATTAATGCGTTAACAGGTATTGTGGCTATTGCCGCAAGTATAACACATTCAATGGCGTTAAAAAGCGACAGTGCAGTGTATTGCTGGGGATATAATTATTACAACCAACTTGGCGACGGCACACTGCTGGATGCGCACTTCCCCATTCACACCCCTTACGTTGCCCACGTTACCAATATTGCTGCTGGGGGCTCCCACTCCATTGCGCTGTTAAATGATTATTCGATGTTTGGCTGGGGCAACAATTATTATGGCATTGGCAACGGCACTACCAATACGGTGGGCTGCGAATGTGTGATGAATGCCGAACCAGTTATTGCTTTTTGCTCTAAATTATCAGTACCAAATTTAATGGCTGATGATAATTTTATTACCATTGCGCCTAATCCGTTTGCTGATAAAACTACTATTACTTTTTCTTCAGAATCCAACACGAGCAAATACACCTTATATATAAGAGATGTGTTGGGAAACAATATTATTCAATCAACAATAAACAGTAATCAATATACAATTGATATGAGTAACGTTGCAAAAGGAGTATATTTTGTGGAGGTAATTGATAATTCTACTAGCTCACTAAAGGAAAAGAAAAAGAATTATTATCGAAAAATAGTTGTTCAATAATTAACGAAGTGAGTGCAAGCTTTAAATTAAAAAGACATAAAGCAAGCAACAGAAAATATAGCTTGAAGTTTCCTTTACAGGGTATAAACACGAATGATAGCCCTATTAATTACTTAAGTGAAGATATAAACACGAGTGATAGCCCTATTAATTACTTAGGTGAAGGTATAAACACGAGTGGTAGCCCTATTAATTACTTATGTAAAGGTATAATCACGAGAGAAATACGCTTTCCATAACTAAGTAAAGGTATAATCACGAGAGAAATATGCTTTCCATAGCTAAGTAAAGGTATAATCACGAGAGAAATACACTTTCCATAACTACGTAAGGGTATAAACACGAGTGATAACCCTATTCCATAACTAAGTAAGGGTATAAACACGAGTGAAATGTCCTTTCATATAAAGTTCAGGATAGCGTCTTGAAGCAGTAACAAAAAAAAAGGAATAATAAGGAAGAAATTTATTACCGAGTAACTACTTCTGCGCTTTGCGTAATAAATACCAAGCAAGGAAGCTGAACAGGAAATTAGGAATCCATACCGAAATTAATGGCGAAAGCAAACCTCCAGCAGCAAAAGTGGTGCTTATTTGCATAAATAAAATAAAGGTGAAACTGATGAGCACGCCCAGCCCAATGTGCATCCCAATACCTCCGCGCACTTTTCGGCTGGCAATGGAAACGCCTATTAAAGTAAGTATAAAGGTGGCGAACGGAAATGCAGTGCGGCGATATTTTTCTATTTTAGATACATCCGTAGTGTCCGACCCTTTAAGGGTTTCGGCAATTATGTATTTATTAAGTTCGGGATAATCCATTGTTTCAATAGTATTGTCTTTTCTGCCAAATTCCTTTGGGGTGATGGCTAAAGTGGTGTCAATTTTTTTGCCACTGCGGATGTATTCGTTCATACCGCTTAGGGTGCGCACAAAATAATTGTTGATAGTCCAGCGACTTTTTACGCTATCCCATTTTATGGTTTCGGCAGTTAGTTTATAATATAATTCGCCTTTGTTAAATTTTTCTATCGAAAATTTATATCCCGTATTATCGTCGGTGCTGTATCGTTCCAAATAAAATAAACTGCCCGGCGATTCCTGAATATGTATGTTTCTGTCGGAATTATGAAACTGATTGCGGATGTATTTATCTTCAAATTCAATTCTGTTTTTGGTTGCGTGCGGTATCACAAAATTATTAAGGTAAAGCGATAATAACGCGATAACGGTGGCTGATAACATATACGGAAAAAGGATGCGCCGATAGCTTACTCCACTGCTTAGGATGGCAACAATTTCGGTACGGTTAGCCATTCTGGAAGTGAATAATATAACGGCAATAAAGGTAAACAGCGGACTAAAAAGATTGATGATGTAAGGTATAAAGTTGAAATAATAATCGAACACAATTGCTTTTAGCGGAGCATCTTTTGCAAGAAAGTCATCTATCTTTTCGGAAATATCGAACACTACCACTATTACAATAATAAGCGATAGGGAGAAAAAGAACGTTCCCAAAAACTTTTTAATGATGTACCAATCTAATATTTTCATAAAAGCCCCTCTCTTAATCTCTCCCCAAAGGGGAGAGGTAGTACTTAATGTTATTTGTTAATTTGTTTCTATTTTTAATTTGTACTTCACCAAACACCCCCGATTAAGGGGTGAGGCTCTAAAGTCTAACCCCCATTTGTTTCACCATTTTATCTTTCCATTCTCTGAACGTGCCATTTATAATCTGATTACGTGCCTCTGTTACTAACCATAAATAAAAAGCAAGGTTGTGAATACTTGCAATTTGTGCGCCAAGCATTTCCTGCGAATGTACCAAATGGCGGAGGTATGCTTTGGTATATTCCCTATCAACATAAGAAGTACCATCGGCATCTAAGGGAGAAAAATCATTCTTCCACCTTTCGTTTTTAATATTAATAATTCCTTGTTGAGTAAATAGCAAACCGTGCCTTGCATTGCGGGTAGGCAAAACACAATCGAACATATCAATGCCCAACGCAATACTTTCCAATAAGTTTATTGGCGTGCCAACACCCATCAGGTAACGGGGCTTGTCGGCAGGTAAAATGTTGCAAACTACTTCCGTCATCGCATACATATCTTCTGCTGGTTCGCCTACTGATAAACCGCCAATAGCATTGCCTTCTCTATTTTGATTAGCTATAAACTCCGCCGACTTTTCTCTTAAATCTTTAAACACACTGCCTTGCACAATAGGGAAAAAGGTTTGCGAATAACCATACTTTCCTTCTGTTTCATCAAATCGGGTGCAGCAGCGTTTTAACCAGCGGTGCGTCATATCCAACGATTTTCGGGCGTAATTATATTCGCACGGGTAGGGAGTGCATTCATCAAAAGCCATAATAATATCAGCACCAATAGTACGCTGAATATCCATTACACTTTCAGGAGAAAAAAAATGTTTGCTGCCATCAATGTGCGAAGTAAACTTAGCACCTTCTTCTGTTAGTTTTCTGGAATTAGATAATGAATACACCTGATAACCGCCGCTATCGGTTAATAAGGGAAGGTCCCAGCCATTAAATTTATGCAAACCACCTGCCCGCTCAATAGTATCTAATCCAGGGCGGAGATATAAATGGTAAGTGTTGCCTAATATTATCTGGGCTTTAATATCATCTTTTAATTCGCGCTGATGTACGGTTTTAACAGTTCCCGCCGTACCCACAGGCATAAATATGGGAGTTTGGATAGTTCCGTGGTCGGTAATTAACTCACCTGCACGGGCTTTGCTGTTTTTATCGGTATGTGATAGTGTAAATTTCAATTGTTAATTACTTTTTTAAAACTCGCCAAAGATAATACAATACATAGAAAGGATAACTCTATTTTTGCAATCCGATATGGATTGGTCAGTATTTACAACACCTTCTTTAGAATTAATTATTTTTTATGCCTTTGCTTTTGCTTTGTTAGTGCAGCTGTGGTATTATCTTGGCTTCTTCAGCAGGTTAAGTTTTTATAAAAAGAAAGAACTGCCACCAAACACTCCACCTGCATCTGTTATTATATGTGCTAAAAACGAAGACCATAACATTGTTGATTTTCTCCCATTGATATTTGAACAGGATTATCCAGAGTTTGAAGTGGTGGTAGTTAACGATTGTTCGTTTGATAATACAGGAGATATATTAAAGGAGTTTGCCAAAAAACATTCCAACCTTAAAATTGTAACCATTATAGAAAATGAAAATCATTCGCACGGCAAAAAGGTAGCATTAATGATGGGCATAAAAGGCGCAACATACGAACACCTATTGCTTACTGATGCTGACTGTTATCCTACCAGCAAAGACTGGATAAAAAATATGATGCAGCATTTTACGGGCGAAACAGAAATAGTGCTTGGTTATGGCGCATACGAAAAGCAAAAAGGATTTATAAATAAAATAATCCGCTTCGATACCTTTATGATTGCGTTACAGTTTTTATCCTTTTCATTAGCTCGTAAAACATATATGGGGACAGGTAGAAATCTTGCATACAAAAAATCTTTGTTCTTTAATATGAAAGGGTTCGCTTCTCATTATCATATCGAATCGGGTGAT
>CAILDT010000240.1 GCA_903833025.1 uncultured Bacteroidota bacterium
AAAACAAGCTGAATTAGTTTCTCCTGTTAACGGAAATAATTCTTTCCAATAATTTATCAAAAATACATTTTGTAATTTCGTGAAACTTTTGTTATGCAAAATATTCACGAAATATTAGAAAAATACTGGGGCTTTAAATCCTTTCGTCCATTGCAGGAAGATATTATCAATTCGGTAATGAATGGCAATGATACACTGGCATTGTTGCCTACAGGAGGCGGAAAGTCCATTTGCTTTCAAGTACCCGCCCTTGCTATAGATGGCATTTGTGTTGTGGTATCTCCCCTTATTGCATTGATGAAAGACCAAGTGGAAAACCTTAGCAGTAAAGGAATAAAAGCCATCTCTATTACATCTGCAATGAACAGGCGCGAAATAGATATTGCATTAGATAACTGCGTTCACGGCAATATCAAATTTCTTTACCTCTCTCCAGAACGCCTCGAAACAGAAATAGTTAAAGTCCGTTTGCAGAAAATGAACATCAGTTTAATAGCTATTGATGAAGCCCATTGTATATCCCAGTGGGGTTATGATTTCCGACCTAGCTACTTAAAAATAGCTGAACTAAAACAATTGCTTCCGTCCATTCCCTTTCTTGCACTTACTGCCACTGCTACAAAAGAAGTAGTAAAAGACATTCAACAGAAATTATTATTCGTTAAGCCCAATGTTTTTCAACAGAGCTACGAACGAAAAAATGTTTCATACGTTGTATTAACAGAAGAAGACAAACTAGTTCGACTAATAAAAATTGCAACCAATGTGAATGGTACAGGAATAGTTTATGTGCGCAACCGACGTAAAACACAGGACATCGCAAACTATTTAAACAGTAATAAAATCTCCGCCGATTTTTATCACGCTGGGCTTAATACTAACCTTCGCACAACAAAACAAGATAATTGGATAAAAAACAAAACCAGAATAATGGTTTGTACCAACGCTTTCGGGATGGGAATAGATAAATCAGATGTGCGTTTTGTTGTCCATCTCGATTTACCAGATTCTCTTGAAGCATACTTTCAGGAAGCAGGAAGATGCGGAAGAGATGGACGGAAAGCTTATGCAGTACTCCTCTTCAATCCAAATGACAAACTCGAATTGCAAACAAATTTACAAACAAATTTTCCTTCATTGGATGAAATAAAACAAACCTATCAAGCACTCGCAAATTATTATCAACTCGGAACAGGCGGCGGAATGGGCTCCACATTCGATTTTAATATTACTGAACTTTGCAAAACATACAACCTCCAATCCATTACCGTTTTCAATTGCCTTAAATTTATTGATCGGGAAGGATACATATCCCTCACCGATGCTATGTTTCAGTCTTCCAAACTAAAAATAGAATTCAACAAAGAAGAACTCTATAAATTCCAAATAGCAAATAAAGAACACGACGCATTCATCAAACTCCTCCTCCGCTCTTACAGCGGCTTATTCGACAACTTCATAAAAATAAACGAATACGACTTAGCCAAAAAAGCAAATACAAAACACGAAATAATAATAAAACATTTAAACTATTTACAACAAATAAAAGTCATCAACTACATACCCCAAACCGAGCTACCACAAATCACTTACATACAACCACGTGTTAATACCACCGACCTTATCTTCTCCAAAGAAAATTTTCAACTACTTAAAGAGAGAGCCATAATCAGAATGGAGGCTGTGATAGAATATACCGAAACGAAAAACCTTTGCCGTAGCCAAGTATTGCTTGCTTACTTTGGAGAAATGGAAACACAACGTTGCAATCAATGCGATGTATGCTTAGAAGAAAATAGAAAAATACTTCACACTGAAGACTTCGAAAACATCAGCACACAAATAAAAGAATTACTCATCCTCCACCCTCTTTCCCTCAAAGCCCTTGTAGATAAAGTAACAGAAACCAACGACGATAAAATACTCCACACCATTCAAGTAATGATTGACACCAAACAAATAACTCATAATACCGAAGGGAAAATAACCCTCACTAACTGAGTTCAACTCTTTCAGGAGAAAACCAAAAAGTATGAATGATGATATTATTAATTATTATGGCAAAGGTAATTGTCAAAACCAAGAATATTAATTTTGGCAGAATGGCAATCATCCAATTGGATTGTGGAATCCAAAAGTAGTACCGCATAAGAGTGAAATAAAAGTTTTGAAGATGAAATGAGAAAAGCAATTGAAAATATTATAGGTTGTGGCGTTGCGCCACTTAATAAGCGGCGCGGGTGGGACACTGCCTGCTGGATAGCTAAAGATTAATGATAAAGCGGTAAGGCAGTTTCGCATCTTCGCCTGCATAATCCACTCCTATGCGTGGTCCTGCAACAATATCACTTTTCATTATTTTTATTCCTTTATCTTCTATCCATATTTTAGTACCATTTAAATCCAAGCCGGTATGTTTTGTTTTTATTCCTAATGCTTGCGAAACAGTGCCCGGTCCGCCCGAAATCTTACTATGAAGCTTTTCTGCATTTCTTCTCTTTAAAATAATATCAATGCCTTCTATTGGTTTCACGGCACGTACAAGCACAGCGTGTGGCACATCATTAACATTGGTAACTACATTAAATAAATGATGAATGCCGTAACATAAATAAACATAGCTCACTCCACCTTGCGAATACATAACCTCTGTGCGCGTTGTTCGGCGGTTATTGTATGCGTGCGATGCCTTATCCACTGCACCTGCGTACGCTTCTGTTTCGGTTATTATTCCTGCTGTGAGTTTGCCGTCTATTTTTGTGAAGAGGTATTTGCCTAATAAATCTTTGCTGATTTGCACTACATCTTCACGCAGGTAAAAGTCTTTTGATAGTTTCGTCATTTGTTTTGTAACAATAGAAATGAGTGTGTTATTTAAAATTAGCTTCCTGAGGAGGTTTATTCCTAAAATGTTCCATTTTTTTACAAATGTAAGTTTTACTTACATTTGTAAATCAAAAAGATTGAAAAGGAATTTTTATTGGTAAGAATAACTCACAGGTTACAAATTTTACGAAGAACTTGCACCCAATTTTTTTGTGGCAATATTCCCTTTCCGCCTTCAACATTCTCCCCGCCCACACGCGGTATCTTTTTTTTATGGTGGAAGTTGTTGTTGAAAAAATAATAACATCTCTGCAAAATAATTTCGTACCTTCACAGCAAACCTCGCCTTGAAAGCCGGGGCTCTATTTTAAGGTATAGCATTAATGCAATGGCTGACAAGATGCATATAACTTATAAAACAGTGTATAGAACTAAACAAAAAATGACAATAAAACTCGCCTGCGATAATTTTAAGCAGGTAATTTATGAAGCCACCAAACGTGGCTGGATTTCTTAAATCAGATGTATTTTTTTACTCTCGAAATATTCAATCATTTGAAAAACAACATATTAACAAAATAAACTGATGTGCGGAACGATTGTTAGGTACACCGTTTCAATCGTTAGGTACACTGTATCAATCGTTCGGGTGTAGTTACCAATTGGTGTGTACACTATTACAATCGTTCGGGTGTAGCTATCAATCGTTCGGGTGTAGCTGCTAATCGTTCGGGTGTATGTTACAATCGTTCGGGTGTAGCTGTCAATCGTTCCGTACACCATAACAATCGTTCGGGTGTAGTTGTCAATTGTACCGCACACTGTATCAATCGT
>CAILDT010000241.1 GCA_903833025.1 uncultured Bacteroidota bacterium
GTTTCGTTTCTGTTGGTGCTTCTTACTTACGGAATGGAAACCGCATTGTTTCGCTTTTCTCAAACCGAAAAAGACAAAGCAAAAGTATATACCACTGCACTTGTATCGGTACTGATTACTTCTACTATATTTATTGCTTCGGTGAGTGCGTATTCGCGCTCTATATCCGAAGCTATTAAGTTTATTGGGCATCCGGAGTATGTTGTTTGGTTTGCGATAATTGTAGGTGTGGAAGCGTTAACATTGATACCTTTCGCAAAGTTGCGCGAACAAGGCAAAGCAAAGCGGTTCGCAACTATTAAAACAATAAACATTACTGTAAATATAAGTTTGAATTTGTTTTTTATTTTGTTTTGTAAACACATTTATGAATCACCACACTCTTCGTTAAAACCGCTAATATCCCACATTTACAACCCTAATATAGGCATAGGGTATATTTTTATTTCTAATTTAATTGCCAGTTTGCTTACCTTAGTATTATTGTTGGCAGACATAGTGCGGATAAAATACACCTTTGATGTTCAACTTTGGAAAAGAATGATGCGCTATTCTTTGCCTTTATTAATAGCTGGTATGGCAGGTATGGCAAACGAAACAGGTGATAGACTATTTCTTTCACATTTGCTACCCGCAAAAGATGCGATGGAGCAAACAGGTATTTACAGTGCTTGTTATAAGGTATCCATTATTATGTCCATTTTTATTCAAACGTTTCGCTTTGCAGCAGAACCTTTCTTTTTTGAACAATCGAAAGAAAAAGGAGCAAAACAAATGTATGCGGATGTGATGAAATACTTTGTTATTATTTGTTCCATCATATTTTTAGGAACAATGATGAACATACATTGGATACAATACTTTGCGGGTACTGCCGAATTTAGAATAGGAATAGCAGTAGTGCCTATTTTGCTTTTGGCAAATATGTTTCTTGGTATTTTTATTAATCAGTCGATATGGTATAAACTATCGGGGCAAACACATTATGGGGCACTATTAACATTATTTGGGGCAATAATAACCGTTGCTTTAAATATTTACTGGATACCTCGGATTGGCTATATGGGTAGTGCTTGGGCTACTTTAATATGCTATGCAAGTATGATGATTGCCTCTTATTTTTTAGGTAATAAACATTTCCCTGTTAATTATGATTTGAAACGCATACTTGGATACATTGGTTTATCTGTATTTTTGTATTTTATAAGTACTTATATTCATACGAGTTCTATAACTGTTAATTTGATTTTAAACAACACAATACTTGTTGCATTTCTTATTGTTGTATGGAAGGTGGATGGAAAACAATTGATGCCAAAAAGAAAATAGATGAAAATTAAGATAATAAATAAGTCGAAGCACGATTTACCAACGTATGCCACCAATGCTGCTGCGGGTATAGATTTAAGAGCTAATATTGAAGAACCAATAGTACTTAAATCATTAGAAAGAACTTTGGTGCCCACGGGTTTGTTTATTGAATTACCAATAGGATATGAAGCACAAATTAGACCGAGAAGCGGATTAGCATTTAAAAACGGATTAACGGTACTTAACTCGCCAGGCACTATTGATGCTGATTACAGAGGAGAGATAAAAGTAATTTTGGTAAATCTTTCTCACCAAGAATTTACAATTAATGATGGCGAAAGAGTAGCCCAAATGGTGATTGCAAAACACGAACAAGCCGAATGGATAGAAGTAGAACAGTTAGAAGAAACCAGCAGAGGTGAAGGTGGTTTTGGAAGTACAGGAAAAAAATAAATAGTAACTATGAAAATAATAATTCCGATGGCAGGAATGGGCAAACGAATGCGCCCACATACATTAACAACTCCTAAACCACTTATTCCAATTGCAGGAAAACCAATGGTACAAAGGATAGTGGAAGACATTACAAAAGTGTGTGATGAACCAGTGGATGAAATAGCTTTTGTAATTGGGCGTTTCGGGAAAGAAGCAGAAAACAACTTGGTGAAAGTGGCAGAAAGTTTAGGAGCAAAGGGCAGTATTTATTATCAGGATGAACCACTTGGAACGGCTCACGCCATTATGTGTGCTAAGGATTGCTTGACAGGAAAGGTAGTAGTTGCCTTTGCTGATACGCTGTTTAAAGCAGATTTTAAAATGGATTCGTCGCAGGAAGGAATTATTTGGGTACAAAAAGTAGATGACCCTAAACCTTTTGGTGTAGTTAAGATAGACGCAAATAATGTGATAACTGATTTCATAGAAAAACCGCAAACATTTGTTTCTGACCTTGCGATAATTGGTATTTATTATTTTAAAGATGGCGAATATTTGAAGAAAGAACTTCAATATTTATTAGACAATGATATTAAGGAAAAAGGAGAATATCAATTAACGAATGCGCTGGAGAATATGAAAGCTAAAGGGACTAAATTTAATCCGGGTAAAGTTACGGAGTGGCTTGATTGCGGAAATAAAGATGCAACAGTTTATACCAACCAACGGATATTAGAGTTTAATAAAGATGAAAAAAGAACATCAACATTCATAAATAAAAACGCTCAACTTATTGAACCTTGTTTTATAGGCGAGAATGTTCAACTAATTAATTCGGTTGTTGGTCCGCACGTTTCTATTGGTGCAAATACAATTATAGAAAATTCGGTAGTGAAAAATAGTATCATACAAACAAACAGTAAAATTAATAACGCAAAACTTAGTAATTCGATGATTGGTAATTATGCTGAATACACTGGCGAATCAACTGATGTGAGTTTGAGTGATTATAGCACCATTAGATAATAGGAATTACAAACAACTTTATATTTGAAAAATAACTTTCCATATATCTCTATAATACTAACAACGATTTCTGTTGCAGTGATTTTAATTTCTTTTTCGTCTTGTAAAACAACTGAAAAAGGGGCGAAACAAAGCTCAACTAAAGGAGTACAAGATGACAAAGAGAAAATTGCGTTTGAAAATAAATTCTTTGATGCAAACAAAGAGAAAATGAAATTGAATTATGATATTGCTGAAACACTATTTACTCAAGCTCTAAAAATTGATGCGAACAGTTCTGCTACGTTATATGAGTTAGCTAATATTTATTTGATTCAGAAAAACAAAACAAAAGCACTTGAATTTAGTAAAAGAGCAGCAACGATAGACCCAACTAATGTTTGGTATCAACTGCAATATGCTGAATGTTTGAAACAGAATAAACAACCTAATGAAGTAGCAGTTGTTTATGAAAGACTAATAAAAAACTATCCTGATAAAATAGAATATTATTATGAACTAGCGAATGCTTACTTGTATGCCAACAAAATAAATGATGCGTTGAAAGTATATGACAAAATGGAAAAACACTTTGGTGTTACGGAAGAAGCATCAATGCAACGATTGAATATTTATAAAGCAACAAAAAGTTATGATAAGGCATTGCCTGAAATATTGAAATTAATAAAAGCATTTCCAAAGGAAGCAAAATATTATGGTATGCTTGGTGAGCTGTATCAGGCAACTGGAAGGAATGATAAAGCACTGGAGGCGTTTAATGATTTATTAAAGATAGACCCGAATAATGCTTTTGTTCATTTATCATTAGCAGATTTTTATCGTGGTGAGAAACAAAATGATAAAGCATTTCAAGAAATAAAAATTGCTTTCAAGAGTAAGGATTTAGATGTTGATCCTAAAATTAAAATCCTTTTATCCTATTACGAGATTACCGAAAAGTTTCCTGAACTAAAGCCTGATGCTGATACTTTATGTAAAATAGTAGTAGCAGTTCATCCCGATGATGCGAAAGTTTTTGCGATGTATGGAGATTTTTTATTTCGAGATAAAAAAATGGAAGAGGCGCGAACACAATATAGAAAAGCAATTGCGATTGATAAAAGTAAATACTTGCTATGGGAAAATCTTATTATTATTGATTCCAACTTAAATGATTTTGTATCTATGGCGAAAGACAGCAAGGAGGCAATGGAGTTATTTCCGACCAAACCAGAACCTTATTTTTATAATGGAGTTGCTGCTATGCAATTTAAAAATTATAAAGAATCAATTGAAGTGCTTACTGATGGAAAAGAATTTGTGATTGAAAACAAACTTCTTTTGGCGCAATTCTACGCTTTTCTTGGTGATGCACAGAACGCGCTAAAAAATTACACTGCCTCTGATGATGCTTACGATAAGTCATTGGAAAATGACCCAAACAATGTTGGTGTATTAAACAATTACGCTTATTATTTGTCGTTAAGAAAAATGAATTTAGATAAAGCCGCAACAATGTCGAAGAAAAGCAATGATTTGGAACCCAACAATAATTCATATCAAGATACGTATGGATGGATATTGTTTCAGCAGAATAAATACGATGATGCAAAAGTGTGGATTGGGAAAGCACTCGATAATGGCGGCAGAGGGAATGGTACTTTGTTGGAACATTATGGCGATGTATTGTATAAACTTGGTGAAACAGAAAACGCTTTGAAGTATTGGATGGACGCAAAAAAAGCAAGTGGAACAACTGATTTAATTGATAAAAAAATTGCTGACAAAAGATTATATGAGTAATCGATTAATTAGTTTTCGTTTCCTAATGTTATTTAAAAAATTTAATTTTTACGTTGTAGTTTGTGTTTTGTTTTGCGCTTTTTCTTCTTGTAAAAATCAACAGAAAATAGTACTTAATAATGGTAAGTGTATTTTGGATTATAAAAATGCAAAAACGCTGACTACTAATTTAAAAACAAATGAGTTTAAATTTGAAAGATTAAATGCAAAACTAAATGTTGAATCGACAATTGATAGTAGTTCTAATTCGTTTACTGTTACATTGCGAATGAAAAGAGATAGTGTGATATGGATGTCGATTTCGAAATTTGGTATTGAAGGTGCTAAAGTTTTAATGACAAAAGATTCAGTAAAACTATTTGTGAGTTTTGGAGAGAAAAAATATTTTGTAGGAGATTATTCCTACATCAGTAAATTATTAAATACTGATTTGGATTTTGAAATACTTCAATCACTTTTGATTGGTAATA
>CAILDT010000242.1 GCA_903833025.1 uncultured Bacteroidota bacterium
AATATTGCTAATAAAATCTAAATATAAAGACCCGTCACTATTTAAGCAGGCAATACCGTTACAAGAAATATCGTCATAGGCCGTAAAAGATCCGCCCACGACAATTTTATTATTGGTTTGCACGACAATGTCAAAAAATTCTACATAATAATTAAATCCAGCGCCGCTTGTATTAAAAGTCAAATCCAAGGTGCCGGCGGTAATAGGCGGTACAGGCGGCGCAGGTGGTGTGAAAATCTTAGCACAATCCTTCTGCACACACGCCTGATATTTGGATTTCGTAAAATAGGGCGTGGAAGCCATTCCCAAATAACGTGAAGCACTCGAACCGAAGACTTCTGCATAAGAAGCCGCATTCTTATTCACCGTGTCTAATTTCAAACGGGTTAGGCGGTCGCTACTATCCACCGCGCCTTGTTTCGCAAATTTAATGTTATTCGGTTTATATATGGTTGTATAGGAGGTTGCAAGAGAACAAGTTAAAGGTGTACAATCTTGTATATTGCGCACGATATTAGTGTCATTCGGATATTGTAAATTTCCGTCTGCATCTAAATAAGTGACACCTGGGACAGGATTCGTCGTTAATTTTTGGTCAAAGAGCTGTCCGCGGCTGCGCATATAAGCTTTGTGGTCTGTGTAATATTTTTTACTGAGTATGGTCGTAGAGGGGCGAATGCGCCGAGGTCCTATAATGCGAGACATCCGGTTATTCGATATGTCAAAAAAACAGTCCTGCTTACTTGTATTGCAATTGATGTTATCATATTTTTCCATATTCTCTTTTAATCCGGCGGCACCTACGTCTGATGCATTGAGTAAACAATTGGTATTTGATTGGACGTTGCCTAAATAAACGGAACCACCTGGTGTATCCATCGGCATATTTATGCCAGCACGGCGATTAGGACTGCCACTATTTGCCGAAGGGATTAATTGTTTTCGCCAAATTTTAAGCGGATTGGCTTTAAAAGGCGGTCCTGCAGCCGTTAAATTTGGTCTAGAATTTGATGGAACAATACTATTGGTGGAGGTATCTTTCCAAGATATATAAGGGGATATATCTAATAATGACATTTATATAGTGTATATATACTTTTTTATTCTTGTTAATAATTATAATGATATTATTAAAATCTCTCATTGTGTTATTAGTTCTGATAATAATAGCTCAATTTATTAAAGCTGGTTGGATTAAAAAAATTTGGGATAAGGATTGGAGCCGAGAAGGCTTTCATAATCTAGCGGTAGATAAAGTCAATTCCTATTATGATACGAATATCGCCGACGATTTAAAATCAGAATTTTCACCGCATGTACCTGCTATGCAAAATACGGTGCAATTACCAACCGAGCTTGGTGGAGAATTAGCTCCAGCCATAGGCGCCGGTAAATTAGCGCCTTCACAAAGAATACAAGGTGAAGCCAGAGAGAAACAACGTTTGGAAGAAACTCAGACGATTGGAAATCATAAAGAGGTCTCTGATAACGCCTTAGATATGAATTATTTAAAAGGAGAAATGGATGCCTTAGTTAAATTAGGCAATGAAGCGAAAGTGATTAGTGAGAATTTCAAAAATATATCTAAGTAAATAAATTAAATCATGATATATATTAGATAACATGCCTAATCAAATGGATCAAGCACACTCTAATTTGGGTGGTTTACAAGATAAACTTTTAGGTCCAGATTATAATTATAGTGAAAACATTGTACCACCGACGGAATTAGGTATGAGTTCTAGTGGTACTTTTGGTGCTTTAGAAAATGACATTGGTGGTTTACTAGCATATATAAAAGTTATAGTTACAGGTCAAAGTAATGCTAGCCGAACGCGTCAACCTTTAGGTACCAAGTTTTTTCTAGAAACGCCTGTAAGTTGCAAGGATAAAGCAACGGGTAATGATGTCACTCGGTCTATTTATATTAATAATGTGCCAGACGGAACTATTCCTTTTATTTCAGCAGCAAGTATGGGTAGTGGGGGAATTACTTTTCCTGATTTTAAAGGGTTAG
>CAILDT010000243.1 GCA_903833025.1 uncultured Bacteroidota bacterium
ACCGAGCTTAGGCGTTGTTTTATTTCATCCACAGTAAGTAAATTCATATCGCCAAAATTAATCAAAGTTTTGCGTTTCTCCATACCTAATAAATTTCCCATTTGGTTTTCGGCGGTATAACCAGAAATTAAACCAATACCAATGGCACACGATTCAAGCGAAATACTACTTGCCGGGCAAATAGAAACATCGCACTTTTTTAATAGTTCGGCAAGCTCTTCCGCAGAAATATTGAAGTGGGTAATAATTTTTATCTGTTTATTTTCTTCAATAAGTTTTTCAATTTGTTTTAGGTTCGGGTTTATAGCTCCCAACATCAAGTGTATTTCTTCAATGCTTTTTATTTGTAATAATGCTTCTGTAAATTTTTGTGTAATATTATTTACATCTGCAGCACCCATACTTATAAATACTTTTTTTACAGCAGTAATTTTTCTTGGTTTTAAGTTGGGCTGTAAAAATGGTTTGCGCAACAGTACATAGTCCAAGCCCAGACATAGTTTAGTAAAATCTTCCTTTGTATAAACCGAGGGTGGCACTCCTTCTGCGTGGTTTATAACTACGTCTGCCACTTGATGCCAACTGTGTAAATCATCAATGACAACTAATTTACAACCTCTGTTTTTTATTGCTTGTTGGTATTTGGTTTTAAAATGGTAACCGTCAAGGACAACTATTTCGGTAGGGTCAAGCCAACCTCTCATCCTATTACCTTCGTCAGTATAATTGGTTGAAGCCGGAAGTGGCACTATCTGACTAATAACCTTTTGAATCATTTCCTCAATAACTGGGGTCGGCGTCTGAACACAGAAATACATATTAAAATCATTCTTCAACATTTCTGCTAAGGCAAGGCAACGTGTTATGTGCCCCATTCCAATTGAGGTTCCTCCGTCCGCACGAAATACAAGGGCAGGTTTAATCATTTAATTACCGTACTCCGGAATAGGTTTAAGAACTTCCACATTTTTCTGTTTTGCTATTTCCATAACACTTGCATCAAATTTAGAAGACTTTGCGTGCTCAATAGTATCAGCACGTTTCAGCGTGTATTCATTTATATATCTATCGAGGTGTGATGATTTTAAAGCGAAGGTCATAAACAAAGAAATACGTTCCTGCTGTTCTTCTTTTTTCATAAAATCAGGAATCATATTTTCTTTGCCTGAAGTATTTATAGAATAATTAGGAAACATTTTTAACCGCACGGCATTGCCACTGTGCTTTGTTTTTAAACTCCACACCCCTACGTCACCAATTTCGCTATCCACAAAAATAGGTTTACCATCTTCGTTTTTATGAGTACCAATTTTTATTTTTAAACCACCACTATAATTTTTATGGTCTTGCAGGTAAATTCCCATACGTATTAAGGTGTATTCTCCTTGCCAATCAGGACCAGTCATATCGGTGCGGTCAATATTATCGCGGTGAAAACCACGTAAGCCAGTACCTATTTGGTAGGAACTATCACCAAAATAGACAAGATTATCGTTGCCTAAAATGGTACGGGCAATTTTCAACATCCTATCATCAAGCAATGCGTGACGCAATAATTCCTTACTTAATAAATCTCCTTTCGAGTATTTTGCTTTTGTGGGAAGATTAGGTAATTGAAAAGTAAGGTTTTTCGCTTTGTCTATTTCGTATTGTTTATACGCTTCTTCACGAAGTTGTTTTATTTCTTCCGCAGTAAAAACATTTTTCACCACCAAATAACCATCTCTTTCAAAACTTACTTTGTCTATTTTTAAATCTTTCATATTGTTTTTTTATTTTGTTTTACATTTATTTTGATTAGCAGTTCGGTCATGCTGAATTTATTTCAGCATCCACAAATACATTGAGATTCTGAAACGAGTTCAGAATGACCAAGCTATTTAAACTTTTTTCTGTTCTATATGTGCATTCATTGCTACTAATTCGGGATGCTGTGTTAAAATACTTTCTATTTCGTTATACGATAACGTATCTGCTTTATGTTTTTCTATCAATGTTTTTATTACTTCAAAATCATCGGCTGTATCCACAGTTATTCTAAATCCATTATTGTTTTGAGGTTGTGTAACATTATAAAATTCTACTTCTCCTGATTTGTTTTTCCAAATGTATGGCGTAACGTGTTCTTTATCTCCTTCATCAGTCGCGTTTTTAAATGCTTGTTCCAACAGTTGAAAACTAAATATTTCAAAATCGAAACCACGTGCAAAAGTACGCTCTAAACCATTTGACATATATAAATTTTGATTATTTAACTTCAAATATTTCTCCATACTGTTGCGTATCAAGTGTGGGTCTATTAGCGGACAATCGGAAGTTACTCTTGCAATAATATCAAAATTAAACTTTACAGCTGTTTCATAATATCGACTCAATACGTTGGTTTCGCTACCTCTGTGAAACTTTATATTATTTTGTTCTGCAAATTCGCAGATACAATCATCAGTGGTATTAATGGTAGTAGCAATTGCAATTTCAAAACCCGTTTTTTGTAACCGTTCGATATGGTATTGCAACAACGATTTATTATTTATTGTTTTAAATACTTTGCCTGGCAAGCGTGTGCTTGTCATTCGGGCTTGGGTGATGATGGCTATGTTTGGTGATGTTGACAAGGTTTATTTCCAGATTCTTGTTACTTTAGAATATTGGTCAAATACTTCATCAGAACTAACGAGCTTTATGTTTTCTGATAAAGCCTGCGAGATAATAATTCTATCAAAGGGGTCTCTATGGATATATTTTAGAGTACTTAGTTTTATTATATGTTCCGGCAACACAGGTAAAATTTCAAATCCATTGGCATATAATTTTTCAATCATAACATCTATTTCGCAATTCACTTTTAGTTTTCCTAAACTCATTTTTATGGTCATTTCCCATAAACTTGCTATACTTACAATTATAATATTTGCAGGGTTTTCTAATTCTTTTTTTATCGCAGTTGGGAGGTTTTTATTGTTTTCTACAAACCAAATAAATGCTTGAGTATCTATTAATAATCTCATTACATATATTCATTAAAATCATCAAGTGGGGCGTTAAAATCGGCACTCATTTCAAAAGTTCCTTTCATACAGCCGGCTTTGGGATGCTTTTTTGATTTTGTTGCTTGATGCTTTTTAAGCAAAGACTCCACATAATCCATAAGTTCTTGTTTTAAAGAATTGGGCAATGTGGAGATTTTGGAAATTAAAGTGGTAGTGGTCATAATGTTTTATTTTTTACAAAGATAATTAAATTTTCCCTTTTCGCTTTGTTGCCAGCGGCTGTCCATTCAATACTTGGTGGTGGTTAGGATTTGAATTTCCAAGCGATTACAAATTAAAATATTTTAATGATACTTTTTTACCAACTTTTATCATTGGTTTTTCAATTAGTTTATAAATAAAATAACTGCCAACAAAGGTAAGAATTATTGAAATTATAACGATGATTGAATAATGTAATTGTAAATGTTTTGCACAAAAACCGTGAATTACTCCATAAACTAATGGGTGAACCAAATAAATAGAATACGATGTTTCGCCAATAAATGATAAACATTTATGAATAATTTTCGGGAAGTGGTAATTATCAGTGAGAATACAAGCACAAACAATAAAGGCAATCAAACAAAATATAATTCTATTTGCGCCCGAAACAATATTAATAGTATCGCCTGATACTGGATAAAAAATAAAAAGTAAAACAGTAAGTAATAATATTATTCTTAAAAGTAATTTGTGTTTTTCTAATGAGTTTGGTTGAAACAAAAATGCTATTGCCATTCCTCCAGAAAATAAAATTATTTG
>CAILDT010000244.1 GCA_903833025.1 uncultured Bacteroidota bacterium
CATCATTCTATAAATTATAAACGCGATGAAGGTGCTGTGTTTGTGGCAATGCCAAGGAGGATTAAACAAAATGAAAAGTTCGACCTTGCCATTTCTTATCAAGGAAACCCAATTGTGGCAAGGAAACCACCCTGGGATGGCGGTTTTGTTTGGAAGAAAGATAAAGAAGGCAACCCTTGGATTGGCGTTTCCTGCGAAACAGAAGGTGCAAGTTTGTGGTGGCCCAATAAAGATATGATGTACGATGAAGCCGATAGTACTGATGTTTTAATTACGTGCCCTGCTGCGCTAATGGCTGTAAGCAATGGTGTTTTAAAAGATAGTATTCATAATAGGAATGAAACAAATACTTATCACTGGCATATTTCTTATCCTATAAATAATTATAATATCACATTATATATTGGTGCATTAAAATTGTTGAGTGATAAGTACGAAAGTAAACTTACTGGTAAAACAACACTCTTGAACCATTATGTGTTGCAATACAATTACGAATTAGCAGCAGCACACTTTCAGCAGGTAAAAGGTATTATAGCATTTTATGAAAAGATGTTTGGCGAATATCCTTGGCAGCGCGATGGTTTTAAGTTTGTAGAATCGCCGTACGAAGGGATGGAACACCAGACTGCTATTGCGTATGGCAATGGATATAAAAATGATTATGATTATTTCGATTATATTATACTGCACGAAACAGCACACGAATGGTGGGGAAACAGCGTTACTGCCGCTGACCTTTCCGATGGTTGGTTACACGAGGGCTTTGCAAGTTATTGCGAAGCACTATATGTGGAAAACGAAAAAGGAAAAGATGCGTACTTAAATTATATGTTCGACCAACGAATAGTTATTAAAAACTCGCGCCCTGTGGTGCGTAAGCGCGGCATTCGTTATTTCGATTATCACGATGAAGATATTTATTCTAAAGGTTCGTGGGTGTTGCATACATTGAGGTACAACATTAACAACGATTCTTTATTCTTCGATATTCTAAAGTCTTTTCGCATCGAAAATAATCAGAAGCAAATACTTTCTGAAACATTTATCGACTTTGTAAATAAGAAAACAGGCAAGGATTACAATTGGTTTTTCAAGCAATATTTATTTAAGCGCGAAGCACCGATGCTGGAATATTACTGGTTTAACAACGATGTGTATTACAGATGGACAAAGGTGGACGATGACTTTGTGATGCCGATAGAAATAGAAATTAATAAGGAAATAATTAAACTTTATCCTACTACTAAAATTCAAAAGGTAGAATTAAAAATGCCAGGCAAGATGTTTGAAGATAACTCCGACCACCTATTATATGGGCATACAGAGAATAAAAAGTTGAGGAAGCTTTTTGTTCAATAACCTCCTATTTCATCAAACAAAAACTCCTGCCCTAATAACATCAGAGCAGGAGTTTATAATTTAAAGAATAATACTTTCCTTACTATTACTACTAAGGGAAAGCACAAAGAATACCACCCATTAATGCAAAAGTAATAGTCCAGTATCCTACATTAATAGCTATGTATTTTGCGCTTTTGCGTTCAAACATAGCATTGGTAGCAAGCACAGGCAGTATCAATAATAATGCAGCGATAGTACCGTGCAACGCTCCGTGCCCGAAAGTGCGGAATTCAGTACCATACTTCTCCATCATCCCTTTTACCATTAACCCGATTTCGGAAGTTGGGTTGGCATCAAACACATCTTTGGTGTGCCCAAACATAGAGTACACGTGAAATTCGTGAATTACAGACCACTGCAACTCGAACGATAATAAAAAACTGAACACAAACGACATTATGAATACCACAGCCATATTGCCGCCTTTCATCTTGTCTTCTGTTACTCCGGCTGCCTTCATCCAAGCGTTGCCTAACACTTTTGGGTTATAATAATATAAACCCCATTACCATTGGCACCAGTGCCGCGAGTAATACCATTAAAAAATTTATATGCATAGTTATTTAGTTTTAGTTTGGTCAAAGATATAGTTTTTATCTATATCGATTTATTATTTTACTGCTTTATATCTTTTGTTTGTGGAAGTAAAATGTAGAGTAGCTTGCATTAAGCAATTTATCGTAAGATGAATTAACTGTATTAAGCGAAGTATTAATTTTAGGCTATGTAAAATTAAATGAGAGATGAAATGTATTACTTTAGTTCATAACCGAAAGAAAGGAGGTTTACGAATTATAGTTTTTTGCTATACTTGAAATAACTATGCTGTATAAAAATGAATTTTTAGTGATGCTTGAAACAACTATGGTGTATAAAAATGAGTTTTTGACGATACCTACACGTGCAAGGGTGTGTAAAAATCAATTTTTGATGATACCTACACGTGCAAAGGTTTAGAAAAATCAATTTTTGGCGATGTTTGCACGTGTAAGGGTGCATAAAAATTATATTTCATACAAAGTAACTCTCTAATAACCTCTGTGTCTTCTATCTGAATCTCTTTATAACAAAAATGATAAGCCATAAGCTCTAAATTTAATTTACCTTTGCAATCTTTCAATATTATATATGCCATCAACTATTATTACGAATAAACTTCACATCTCGTCACCCCCTCCTTCTTTCAAGGAGGGGGCTGGGGGGTGGTCGCTTCGGGCAGCTGCTAGTATCTTGTTTCTCATAATCTCCAATTTATCATCAGCCCAAGCCTACTTCCAACAAGAAGTAAATTATAAAATAAATGTAAAACTCGATGATGGCAACCATCAGCTCTTTGCTGATGAAACAATCGTTTATAAAAACAATTCGCCCACTCCACTTACCTATATATATATGCACTTGTGGGCAAATGCGTATAAGGACAATAACACTTGCCTTGCAAAACAATTAGTGCAAAATGGTAAAACTGAAATGTATTATGCCAATGAGGAGGACTTCGGATACATTGATTCTATTGACTTTAAAGTAAACAATAAAAGAGTGAAGTGGGAATTGCTGAAAGACAGTATCGATATTTGTAAAATGTATTTAGAGGAACCATTGCAATCTGGCGCGAGTATTACTATTACCACCCCTTTCCACGTGAAGATACCATCAGCAAAAATATCACGCCTTGGGCATATCGGACAAGCTTATATGATTACCCAATGGTATCCGAAGCCGGCTGTGTACGACCGCAATGGCTGGAACTATATGCCTTACCTCAATCAGGGGGAGTTTTATTCTGAGTTCGGAAGTTATGATGTATCCATTACATTGCCCGGAAACTACGTGCTTGGCGCAACTGGTGATATGGTAGATGGAGAAAAAGAAATGGAATGGCTCAATAAAAATGCAGAACAAACCAAAGCAATTACTAAGTTTGATAATGAGGATATGGATTTCCCTTCCTCCGATTATATCACTAAAACCTTACGTTTCAAACAATCTAACGTGCACGACTTTGCTTGGTTTGCTGATAAGCGATACCACGTTTTAAAAGGAGAAGTAACTACTCCGCATACCAACCATAAAGTAACTACGTGGGCTATGTTTACCAATGCTAATGCTGATTTGTGGACAAAAGGTATAAGCTATATTAATGATGCGATACATTATTATTCCCTCTGGAACGGGGATTATCCTTACAATAATTGCACAGCAGTGGACGGAACAATAAGCGCAGGTGGCGGAATGGAATACCCGAACATCACTGTTATCAATAGCCCCAACGATTCATTAGAACTTGATATTGTTATTACTCACGAAGTAGGGCACAACTGGTTTTATGGTATGTTAGGCAGCAACGAGCGTGCACACGCTTGGATGGATGAGGGAATCAACTCCTATAATGAGTTAAGATATGTGCAAACAAAATATCCAAATGCAGGATTAGCACAATCAATTGGAGGAAGACAATTGGAAAAACTCTTTCATTTAAAGCCATACAAGCAGAAACAAGAATATATGTTAGGGTATCTTATAACAGCTAAAAAGAACGAAGACCAGCCAATAGAGCTACCTGCATACAACTACAGCGAAACCAATTATGGAGGAGATGTGTATAGCAAAACAGCTATTGTGTTTGATTATCTCCGCGCATACCTTGGCGATTCATTGATGGATAAAGCAATGCAAGCGTACTTTGCTGAGTGGCATTACAAACATCCGATGCCTGAAGATTTCCGCAAGGTGATGGAAACCACTACAGGCAAGGATTTGAAATGGTTCTTCGATGATTTGATAAACTCTACTAAGAAGTTGGATTATAAGATTGTTTCAGCAAAAAAGAATAATGATGGCAGTTGGAACATAGGAGTAAAAAATTGTGGTAGCATAAGAGCACCCTTTTTTATAACTGCAATAAAAGGTAAAGCAATAATTTCTACTGAAGCTATTGATGGGTTTGATGGTTATAAAACAATAGTTTTTAATGATTCGATATATCGACAATTTCAACAGAAAATAGTAGATAGAATTGCATATGAAAAGGCACATAATGTAAGATTTCTTGGAGACGAGGGAAATTTCTATGATGTGAACCCTGATAAATTTAAGATAGATTACAAAGAAGTGATGCCCGAAATAAACAGAAACAACAATACAATTCGTACCAAAGGATTATTTAAAAAGGTGGAACCAATAAGTATTCAGTTTCTTGGAAGTATTGATAATCCTAATAAATCACAACTGTTTTATACTCCTGTAATCGGTTGGAACGAATATGATAAAGGAATGGTTGGCTTGGCTGTTTACAATAATCTATTTCCTGAAAAGCAATTAGAATATCAGCTAATGCCAATGTGGAGCTTTGCGCAAAAGGATTTGGCTGGGTACGGGAAAGTGATGTGGCATTTGCGCTCGAGTAATAATAGCAGCGACCCTAATGGTAATGACGTACATTTATCTGTTGGCGTTACCGCCACACGTTATGATTATTCTAACGACCCATTCTCAATGAACTTTAATAAAATTGCACCAGAATTATTATTAGAAACCAAGAAATCAAATACTGCAAACAATGGTTTCTTATCATTTCGTTATCGCTACATCAGCATTATGCAGGACTTCTACAAAGGTGATTATGAATTTACCCCGCCCATATATACAAGAACAACTTTGAATTATACGTACAACGATTTAACTTTAAAGATGAGTACCAATGATGCTGTAAACCCTTATAGCATTATAACTAATTTCCAAAACGGTAATGATTTTAATAAACTATCGTTAACACAAACGCTTTCATTTAAATATAAAAACAAAAACAAGAGCTTTGATATTCGTTTGTTTGCAGGTACTTTCATAGGCACTAATAAATCTACTACTAACGATTATCGTTTTCGTTTGAGTGGTCAAACTGGTTATCAGGATTATTTATATGATAATATTTATCTTGGCAGAAGCGAAACAAAAGGAATAATGGCAAGCCAGTTTACGGAAACAGATGGTGGTTTTAAATTCTTTTCTCCTGTTGGGCAAACAAATAAATGGTTAGTTGCATTGAATTTAAAATCATCATTAGGCAATGCTAAAATACCAATTAACCTTTATGCTGACATTGGTACAACAGAGTACGATGGCAGAGTTATAGAAAATGTTTTATACGATGCAGGTATATGTTTATCTATTAGAAAGAAGATATTTGAGATTTATTTTCCTTTATTAATATGCGATGATTTTAAAAACTACG
>CAILDT010000245.1 GCA_903833025.1 uncultured Bacteroidota bacterium
CTGCCGAAACAGACATAGAAGAAATAATAGAATGGTATGGCACAGAAAATAAAGACTTAAGTAGAGAGTTTGTAAAAGTTTTGGAACAAACATTTGAAAAGGTCATTGACAATCCTTTTCTTTTTCAGCAAGTGTTTAAAGACTATAGAAAGGTAAACACTGCAAAATTTCCTTATAAAATTATTTATCGTATATCCGAAAATAAAGTTATTGTATTAGGGGTAATTCATCACAAACGAAACCCTGAAATTTGGAAAAACAGAAAATAAACACTTCTGCCCCCCGCTATCGCGAGCGTCTTTTCCGCTCGTGTCTATTATTCGGGAGCATCCCGCTCCAACAACAAACAAAAAAACTCTTTACAGAAATGTAAGGAGTTTTTTGTTTTACATTAAAATAATAAGTAATTAACATTAACGTAACCTTGCGATTCTACTTTTGTGCCGAAATAATAATTAATTAACTCAAAACAAACAAAAAAAAAAATGAAAAGAAACATTACTTTAACAGCAGTAGCCGCAATGTTAAGTTTATGCATCGGCATAAATACATTGAAAGCGCAAGAAACTACCGAAAATCCGATTGATACATTGGCAAGAGCAGTACACCGTTTATCAGATGATATATCGGTATTTAAAAGAGTAAAAATATCGGGCTTTGTACAATCACAATTTCAATGGGCAGATTCGATGGGGGCAAAATCATTTGCCGGTGGCGATTTTCCTGCAACTGTTGACAAGCGTTTTAAAGTGCGCCGTGCAGAGTTTAAAACTACGTATGATTATAAAGGTGTGCAAATAGTTGCTAATATTAATGTGTCGCAGGACGGGGTAACTATTAAAGATGCCTATGGAAAATATACGGAACAAAAACTGAAAATGTTTTCGTTAACAATGGGAATCTTTAATCGCCCATTCGGATTCGAAAACACGTATTCATCATCAATGCTCGAAACACCCGAAAGAGCACGTATGATTCAAGTATTATTACCCGGTGAGCGCGATTGTGGTGCAATGTTAACTTTCCAAATGCCTAATGGTTCTAAACTTCATCCTTTAAAAGTGGAAGCAGGTTTTTTTAACGGAACAGGTAATGCTGCTAATGATTTTGATTATTATAAAGATTTTATTGGAAACATTCATTGGAACAGTACCACTAAAAACGAAAAAATAAAATACGGCATCGGAGTTTCTTATTATGATGGAGGAGTTCGTCAGGGGTCAAGCACTGTTTATACAATGAAAGCTGACTCAAACGGAACCAATGCTTTTAAAGCATATAAAGATACAGCAAACTTTGGTGCTATTGCACGTCGCCAGTATATGGGTGCTGATGCGCAAGTATCTTTTGATTTCCCGTTTGGTATCACTACTTTAAGAGCTGAATATATTACAGGACAACAACCGGGTACTTCTTCTACAAGCGGAAGTCCATCTGCACAACCAGCAGGAGATACATACATCAGAAAGTTTAACGGAGCATATTTTTGTTTAGTACAAAATATTTGGAATACAAAACACGCTATCGTAGTAAAATACGATTGGTATGATGCAAATTCTGAAGCAGCTGGCGATAACCTTGGATTAAAAGTATTGGCATTTAAAAACACATCGTATAAAGCAACAAGTGCTACTGATTTAAAATATACTACACTTGGGGTTGGTTACATTTATAAATTAAACGAAAGCGTGAAGTTTACTTTATATTATGATATGGTAGCAAATGAAAAGAGCCTTAACCTTGCAAGTGGTGGGTATTGGAAAGATGTGAAAGATAACGTACTTACAGCAAGAATACAGTATAAATTTTAAAAGAGGTTCTTCGCTGCGCTCTGAATGACAGGCACTATTTGTCATTCAGAGCGTAGCGAAGAATCCATAAATAATAAACGAATTGCATAAACCAATATTACTTAACAATAACACAATCTTAAGTTAACGCGGGCACTAAAGTGCGGTATTACTTTTGTAAAAATAAAATAAACCAATAAAATAAAAATGAAAACAAAAACAATTCTAGTTGCATTATGTCTTTACACGAGTGTAAACTTTGCACAAAAAATTAAAGGAAGTGATACTGTTTTGCCTCTTGCACAAAAAGAAGCAGAAACGTATATGAAAACAAACAAGATGGCTAAACTAACTGTAACAGGTGGAGGTAGCGGCGTAGGTTTTGCAGCATTGGTTGATAACACAACGGATATTGCAATGGCATCCAGAAAAATAAAAATGGATGAGAAAATTAAATTGCAGGATGCTGGCAGAGCGTATAAAGAAACTATTATTGCTTATGATGCACTTTCGGTAATTGTAAATAACGAAAATAAAGTGTCGCAGTTAACACGCGAACAATTAGAAGGAATATTCACTGGTAAAATTAAGAACTGGAAAGAAGTAGGTGGAGATGATATGCCAATGGTTGTTTATTCGCGCGAGTCAAGTTCAGGTACTTTTGAATTTTTTAAAGAACACGTAATGAACAAAAAGAATTATGCTTCATCCGTATTAAGTATGCCAGCAACAGGTGCTATTGTTCAGTCGGTTAGTCAAACCAAAGGAGCGATAGGTTACATCGGTTTAGCGTATATGGATAAGCAAGTGAAAGCACTTAAAGTATCTTACGACGCAGGCAAAACATACATTGCGCCATCAATGGCAACTGCTAAAGATAAAACATATCCTGTTGTTCGTCCATTATATTACTATTATTTAACTACCGTTGAAAAGGCAGTAAAACCTTTTGTTGATTATGTATTATCAGCCGAAGGACAGAAAATAGTGGAAGCAGTAGGTTACGTTCCATTATCAAAATAAGTTAGTTGTTTAGCTTATTGTTAAACGCCTCGCAGAAATGCGGGGCGTTTTTTTTGCTATCTCCCCCTTCTTCTTCAAGTAGGGGGTTGGGGGGTGGTTGTTATTCGTAACATTAACTTAACATATTCATAACATTGAACGAACGCTTTTAATCCCCTATCCAAAGTAACTTTGCGAAGCATTTTAAAGAATGATTTACAAAGAGTGAAAACGTTTTATAAGAAATTTTCGGAGCGATTTATTGAAGGGCTTTTAATGCTTAGTAGCAGCATTACCAGCTTAACTGTGGTGCTCATTGTTGTATTTCTTTTTAAAGAAGGCATCGGTTTGTTTAATCAAAAGCCGGTGGAACAAGGTTACGTTATTGCCATCAACAAAAATAACAAGGTTAAGAAACTATCATCAGCCCAGTTAAAAAACATCTACGACCAAAAGATTGCTCACTGGAGTGAAGTGGGTGGCACTAATGATTCGATAGTGTTGTTTCAGATGGAAGATATTTCCAACTATTTTTCTGATGAACAAATAGGCGACCAGTTGCAAAACCTACCAACTTGCCTTAATAAATTGCTGGATAGCTTGCCAAATATCATTGCGTTTCTGCCGGAGAAATATATAAACAAAGATTTTAAAGGAACAATACTGGATGTAAACAAAGTATCGCTTGCTGATTTCTTTGGAGGAAAAGAATGGATACCAACCGCAAAACCGTCAGCACAATTGGGAGTTCTCCCTTTGATATTAGGAACACTATGGGTAAGTTTAGGTGCTATATTACTTGCATTGCCACTTGGTTTGGCAGCAGCAGTATATATGAGCGAAATAGCAGATAGTAGAATAAGACGAATAATGAAACCGCTGATTGAGTTATTAGCAGGCATCCCATCGGTAGTATATGGTTTCTTCGGATTAGTAATAATTGTTCCATTGATACAAAAAACATTTAATCTCCCAGTTGGAGAAACAGGTTTGGCGGGCAGTATAGTACTTGGCATAATGGCATTGCCAACCATCATTACTATTTCCGAAGATGCAATGCGAAACACACCAAGAGCAATGAAAGAGGCAAGTTTAGCATTAGGAGCAAGTAAATGGCAAACGATTTATAAAGTAGTTATACCGTATTCCATATCGGGAATTTCTGCTGGAGCAATACTTGGAATTGGCAGAGCAATAGGAGAAACAATGGCAGTGTTGATGGTTACCGGAAACGCAGCTGTAATACCGCATACCATATTGGCTCCAGTGCGTACCATACCAGCAACCATTGCCGCAGAACTTGGTGAAACATCAAACGGAGGATTGCATTACAAAGCACTTTTTGCGTTGGGCTGCATTTTATTTTTAATAACATTATTTATAAACCTTACAGTAGAGTTTATTTCGAACAGGAGAAAATATAACAAACATTAATACTCCGTCACCCCTCTCCTTTGGAGAGGGGCAGGGGATGAGGTAATATGATAAACGAACTTAAAATAATAAAAAGCAAAAGAAGAAATCAGGCAATTGCTTTCTTTATATTTCGATTGCTTAGTTATTCTATTGTGGCTATCTTATTTATTATTCTTTCTTTTATTATTGTTAAAGGTGTTTCGGTAATTAATTGGAACTTTATTACTCAAATGCCCGAAGAGGGAATGACCAAGGGAGGTATTTATCCTGCCATAATTGGTACGCTTTATTTGGTTGCAGGCAGTATGATATTTGCTTTTCCGATAGGAGTGTTAGCAGCCATTTATATGAACGAATATGTGAAAGACGGTATCGCGAAGAGAATAATAAAACAAATGACAAATAATTTGGCAGGTATTCCTTCCATTGTTTTTGGCTTGTTCGGGATGTCGTTGTTTGTAAACAAACTTCATTTTGGGGATTCTATAATCGCAGGCTCGCTAACATTAGGGTTGCTGGCATTGCCTGTTGTTATTCGTACTACAGAAGAAGCATTGAAAGCAGTGGATAATACGTTCCGTCAAGCAAGTTTGGGATTGGGGGCAAGCAAATGGCAAACCACACGCAGAGTTGTGCTTCCAATTGCGTTCCCAAATATCATTACTGGTTTGATTCTTTCTGTAGGGCGTGTATCTGGCGAAACAGCACCAATATTATTTACGGTGGCTGCTTACTTTCTTCCGAAACTTCCAACTAGTATTTTCGACCAAGCGATGGCATTGCCTTACCACTTATATGAAATATCTACTAGTGGAACTCACATTGAAGAGTCGCGACCGATAGCGTATGGCACCGCATTGGTGCTTATTATAATTGTATTGATTGTTAATTTACTTGCAAATGGATTGCGAAAGTATTTTGGGAATAAAGTTAAAATGAATTAAAAGAAATTAAACAATGTATAAGATAGAATCAAAAAATGTGGACTTTTATTATGGAGCTTCGCAGGCATTAAAAAACATTAATATTGCTATCCGACCAAATACTGTTACTGCACTTATTGGTCCTTCTGGTTGTGGGAAATCTACTTACTTGCGGTTATTCAACAGGATGAATGATTTGATAGATAACATAAAAATAACTGGGCAGGTGTTGATTGATGGCGGCAATATTTATGAAAGAGGCATTAATGTGGATAGCTTGAGGAAGAATGTGGGAATGGTGTTTCAAAAAGCAAATCCATTTCCCAAATCAATATTTGAGAATGTAGCTTATGGGTTAAGGGTAAATGGTATTACTGATAAAAAGTTTATTGAAGAGCGTGTGGAAACATCTATAAAACAAGTGGTGCTGTGGGATGAGGTGAAAGACAAATTAAAGAAATCAGCATTTGAACTTTCGGGCGGACAGCAGCAACGCTTGTGTATTGCACGTTGCCTTGCTATTCAACCGTCTGTCATTTTGATGGACGAACCTACTTCTGCTCTTGACCCTATATCTACTGCTAAAGTGGAGGAGTTGATTTATGAAATGAAATCGAAATACACTATTGTTATAGTAACTCATAATATGCAACAGGCAGGTAGAGTGAGCGATACTACTGCTTTCTTTTATATGGGTGAACTGGTGGAATATGATAATACAAAAACATTATTTATTAATCCAAAGGAAGAAAGAACACAGAATTATATAACAGGACGTTTCGGATAATTACGAATTTACAAATCAAAACAATATATACATAGTACTTCACGCTCGTCACCCCTCTACTTTTTTCAAGGAGAGGGGCAGGGGGTGAGGTGTAATAACTAAATAAAATGACACACTTAGACAGTGAACTACAACACCTGAAAGCAGCTACTATTAAAATGTGGCAGTTGGTAAATTTACAATTAGACAAAGGCAAGATTTCGCTTTTGAATTTAGATAAAGATTTAGCTCGTGAAGTAATTCTGTCGGAGCGCAGAGTGAATGCGTATGAGCTAAAACTGGACAGAGATAGCGAAAATATTTTTGCGTTATTTAATCCTGTGGCTGTGGATTTGCGATTTGTATTAGCAGTTCTTAAAATAAATAATAACCTCGAACGTACTGGGGATATAGTAGAAGGCATTGCAAAGTTCGTGCTTAATGTTGACCATACTTTTGATACCAATTTATTGGAACTTACACGCGCAGTTGAAATGTACGAAGGAGCCAATAAGATGATGGAACAAGTGCTTGAAGCTTTTGATAAGGAAGATACTTCCATTGCTCGTAAAGTTTTTCAGATGGATGAATTGCTTGATGATATAAATATTAAAGCGAATAAAATAGTAGCTGATTATGTTCGTACCAATCAGGATAACATAGAAGCTGCTTTATACTTGCTATCTATCATTCGTAAACTGGAGCGTGTGGGCGACCAAGCAAAAAATATGGCGGAAGAAATTATATTCTATATTGAAGCAAAAGTTTTGAAACACAAGAGTAAAGAGGAGAAGAATAGGGAATAGTTTTTACTCCTTAACAAACTTTCCTTTCTTTCCGCTAATTTCATACATATAAATTCCTTTTGAAAGCTGGCTAATATTTATAGTCGATTGTTGGGTTGTAATTATGGATTGAGAAACCAGTTGTCCGAGTACATCGTAAATCTTAAAACTCGATGTTTCATCTTTAATACCTTTTATTGTTAACACATCATTTGCCGGGTTAGGATAAACAGTTATACTGTTTTCTTCAGCCGAAACATCATCCATACCAAGGGTACAAGTGGTAACAGTGGGTGGCAAATGTGCCGGAGTATATAATCGCACATCATCTAAATTAAGTTCGGTGCAGGTGCCGCAAACGTGCCCCCAGTTGGTAAATTTAATAATATGCGATGTGGCAGTTGCTTTAAATTCGATAATATATCTGGTGCCTATTCCTGTATGTTGAGGTGTAAGTTTGCAGGTTAAAAACGTATTTCCAAAACCTACATCCACAGCAAATATTCCTTTTTTAGAAAACCAACCTTGATATTCGCCCCCAGCCCAAAACTCTAAAACATACGTATTGCCTATGGTTAAACCATTCACTGTTTGTGAAATACTTAGTCCGGTAGCATTGCCATAATTAGGACCAGAGAGAGGAAACCCAGCAGGAATGCCTGATACAGTACATCCTGAATAATTAAAACAGGCAGTATCATTATTTGGGAAGGTAGAAGCACTGTTGCCTGAACACGCATTGCTATATGAGTTTCCAAAATAAACCGACCTTGTACCTTGTTCTACAAAAAAGTGTGCACTGTCGTAAACACAGGCATACGTTAGTGTTCCGCCACCCGTACAAAGCCAGTTAGCAATGCTGCAATTGTTAGTGGATGAAGCCGGACAATAAACACCAGTGCAACTAACAGCGCAGGTGGTGGTTTCGAAACCACCATTAACAATAAGGTTATTTGCGCCTACACCAACGCCGATTGAATCATTTTGCTGAAAACATTGAACACATAATAATTGGGCAGAACAAAGTTTTATTATCATAAAACTCAATACAAAAAGAAGTAAATGTTTTTTCATCTGCAAAGGTATTTGTTACTGTAAATCTAAGGAAACAACACTCCATCGCAATCGGTACAATTTACAACAGGAATGGTGGAATGGTATTTATTATTTATAGCATTTATAAATTCGTTTGCTATTAACGCATATCCTTTTTGATTAGGATGATAACCATCTAAGCTAAAGAAACCACCTGTTACAAACTGTGCATTAAAATCCGCACCATCCCATTTAATGCCTGCATTTACCGAATTAAAATACGAGTGCATATCCACAAGTGCTAAATGATATTGATTTGCTTTTTGATGAATCACTAAGTTATACGCATTTATTGCTTGGTCAATGGCATACACTTCGGTGCTGTCGAGCACATAGCGGTTATTAATAGTGTGAATAACCAATCCATATTTATTACATTTCATAGAATCTAACGGAACGGAAAGCGTAATATATTCACCACTATGCAACTGCCGTATTCCTTGATTTGCAGTAGCATCATTTATAACAAAACCATTGTTGCCCGAATGAAAATATACTTGCGTGATGCCCGAACTGGAATATGTATTATTTAATGTATCTGCTTGCAACTGATTCATTGCCGCCGCATTCCAAGCTACAAGTGTGTAATAAGGAAACACTCTGAAATCGGGAATAGTAGCAATTACACCCTTTGCACCATTAGCAGTTAGGCCGCCAAGTATAGTATCCAAGTAAGCACTAAACACCGAAGAAGAAGGAATAGGAGCAGAGGTGCCACCACTGGAAGCATAGTTATAAATATCTTCCATACCTAACCAAGCAGTTATAAAGGAAGCATTCTGACCTTTTGCATCCGCATATAATGTGGACACTCCAGGGTTACTTGCTACCCTATTGTAATATGGATTTTTATTGCCCGATAAATAACTATTGCCAAAAGCAGGA
>CAILDT010000246.1 GCA_903833025.1 uncultured Bacteroidota bacterium
ATGCTAATGATGTTGCGCCGAATTAGAACAGGACTAACCGTGCACGGGTTTCGTAGCTCATTCAGGGACTGGGTTTCCGAAGAGACTGAGCATAGTCCAGAGGTAGCAGAAATGGCATTAGCTCATTCCATCGGGAATAAAGTCGAAAAGGCCTATCGCAGAGGCAAACTCCTAGAAAGAAGACGCAGTTTGATGCAGGACTGGGAATCGTTTTGTTTGGCTCCAATAGGATCAATGGATCAGAAAAATAAAAGTGCTTTTTGAAAGCTTCTATGAATAAAAAAGATATTGCCAATACAACAATCAAAAAAACCTTGCGCTATTTTTTATTAATTCGAGATGAAATTAGTATGTTGCCAAGACCAAATAATCATGCCAATAAAAAAATAACGAAATCAAAAGAAATATTAGGACCGAAACAGATCGAAAAAATATTGATTTCTAAACTCGAATTTTACGAAGAAGTAGTTGCAAAAATAGATGGTTGGTCTCACAAAGCTTTACTCCTTCTTGATCAAGTAGATGATGGTGGCAGAAAAAAAGATAATAAGCATAGAGAAATGGTGAAAGAGTTTGCCATTAAATATTTTAAAGAGAAAGGTAAATTGCCTTCAGCGAGTTATGTTCACAAAAATTTAAGTCAGCAAATATTCAAGAAAAATCCCATGGAGTATATTCAAAAGTATAAAGGTGGAATGAAGTCAGAAGAAGTTGAATTAAATAGTAAGCACCCCACGTGGACCTTTTGGAAACACGTTAGAGGCCCAATCTCAGAAAGAACAATTTCAGATATTTTGCATGAACTGAAAAAACAGAAATAAAAATTCGCAAAAGAAGATTTTGCCGAAAAACTAAAAATAAATTGGGCACCATTGGGGTTAAATCAAACCAATGGAGCTCAATGATGACCAATATCAAGCAACTACTTCGTATAGCCGAAGTCAGCAGTTACACATCTCTTGCAAAATCCACCATCAACCTTTGGGTAGCGCAGGGTAAGTTTCCAAAACCCATTATGTTATCGGCAACCATCAAGGTATGGCGTATCCAACAGCTGAGGGATTGGATAGATACGCACAGCTCTGATATGGATGAGATTGCCTTTACAAAAGAGGTCGAGTCAAAATGAAAAAAACTCCCACTCTATACGAAATTAAAATGAGCACCCCCCACAAGCTGAATTCTAGCAAGCACAAATCGCAAAGACAATTTAATTTTGAATCCCTAACCCGATTTAAAGAAGTCAATGGAGGCGATCATGTTTGACAACATTTCACCTCCAGATAATTATCTGCCCCTAACACCACTGACATCTTCAGCAATCGCTCTAAAAAAAGAAGGTAAAGAAGGTGAAGGAGGTGAAATTAAGCTCACCAACGCTGAATTCATCTACTCTGTATTCTTAACGGTCCCTGAAGATGCATTTATTGCAGTTTGTACAAAAGCAAATGACCCATCCAGAGGAGGATACATAGCACAAAGAGCAGATCAAGCAATCAATACATTGACTCAGAGCAACAATAATTATCTTGGATGCTCAAGTTATTACCCTGCCGATGATGGAACTTTTAGAGCAA
>CAILDT010000247.1 GCA_903833025.1 uncultured Bacteroidota bacterium
AAATACTTTTAAAATTTTATTTCTATTTCAAGGCGAATAAATTTTGGTAATTTTGCGCTATGACTGATTTCACAACCAAAACCGATATAAACTCACGCAGAAGAGTAACAAAACCCATCGCAAATACACAAATGATGGATATAGGAAAAATGCCACCACAAGCAACTGATTTGGAAGAAGCAGTGCTAGGTGCAATAATGCTGGAAAGAGATGTGTTGATAAATGTAATTGACATACTTAAACCGGAAAGTTTTTACAAAGATACAAATGCAAGGATTTTCTCTGCAATTCAATCTATTTCTAACCGTACTGAACCGGTAGATATTTTAACGGTTACACAGGAATTAAAGAAAACTGGTGAACTTGAAATAGTTGGTGGCGCATATTACATCACTCAATTAACTAATCGTGTTGCCTCGGCTGCGAATGCTGAATTTCACGCGCGTATAGTTGCACAAAAATTTATACAACGCGAATTAATTCGTGTATCAAGCGAAACTATTAAAGAATCGTATGAAGAAGGTTCGGATGTGTTTGAATTGCTTGATAGAGCAGAAAAAAACCTTTTTGCAATTGCAGACGGAAACATCAGAAAAGATTTTGATAAGATGAGTACGCTTATCAAATTAGCTATTGAACAAATAGAAAAAGCGAAAAATAGTGAAGATGGTTTGTCGGGTATCCCTTCTGGTTTAACAGCTTTGGACAGATTAACTTCCGGCTGGCAAAAATCTGATTTAGTAATTATTGCCGCTCGACCTGCAATGGGTAAAACAGCATTGGTATTAACTATGGCAAGAAATGCGGCAGTTGAATTCAAACATCCTGTTGCTGTGTTTTCATTGGAGATGTCGTCGTTACAATTGGTAACAAGGTTAATTGCAAGTGAAACTGAATTGCCTTCTGAAAAATTAAAAAAAGGAACTCTTGAAGAATATGAATTTTTGCAGTTGACCGAAAAAATAAAAGATATATCAGAAGCCCCTATATTTATTGATGATACTCCGGCTCTATCTATTTTTGAATTAAGAGCAAAAGCAAGAAGATTAAAAGAGAAACAAGGAATTCAATTAATAATAATCGACTACTTGCAATTGATGACAGGCGGGGGTGATGGAAAAGGAGGGAACCGAGAGCAGGAGATTTCTTTTATTTCCAGGTCGTTAAAAGGGTTGGCAAAAGAATTAAGTGTACCTATTATTGCACTTTCGCAATTAAGCAGAGCAGTGGAAACGCGTGGTGGCGATAAACGCCCTGTACTTTCCGACTTACGTGAATCGGGCGCAATTGAGCAGGATGCGGATATGGTTATGTTTATTCACCGTCCCGAATATTATAATGTAACGCAGGATGCGGAAGGAAATGATAATAGAGGGGTGGCTGAATTAATTGTTGCGAAACATCGTAATGGTCCGGTTGATTCGGTTAAAACACGTTATATATCACATTTAACTAAGTTTGTGGATTTAGAAGAAGACGGAGTTTCAATGGATTATAATAATTCGGAAGCTATGAAACCTTCTGGCGATTTTAACACTAAAATCCAACAATCGCAAAATTGGGACAAGAATGATATTGAAGACAGTGCTCGGTTTTAACCATTTATTTAAAGATTAAAACTCCTTATGAAAAAATCGCTCTTTTTATTTATTTTGTTTTTTATAACCTTGGCTTCTCGTGCCTCGTTTATTCTTATTCCAATGGATTTGCAGCAGAAAGACCATCTGAAAGCTTACGGAATTGCTTACTGGGTTTTGAAAAATGATGTAGAAGTGCATTGGCTTTTAAACTATCGTGGTGGAAGTTTTATGATAAAAGACGCCAAACAAATTGAAGCTGAATGTTCGGTGCGGGGCGTTACTTTCGAAGTTATTGCCGACTCTAAATCAACAGCCATCCTTACCGAAATATCAGACCCGGAAGTTAATATGGAAGATGTGAAACTGGAGAAAGCTCCCAAGATTGCAGTGTATTCGCCAAAATTTAAACAACCCTGGGATGATGCCGTAACACTGGTAATGAAGTATGCTGAAATTCCGTATGACGTGGTTTATGATGAAGAAATATTGAAAGATAAATTGGTAACATACGATTGGTTACACCTTCATCACGAAGATTTTACGGGACAATACGGCAAGTTTTGGTTGCAATATCGCAACGCGCCTTGGTATCAAGAGCAAGAAAAAGCATTGGAAGAAAGTGCGAAAACATTGGGTTACCAAAAAGTATCTCAAATGAAATTAGCGGTTGCGAAAAAGATTCGTGATTTTACTTCTGGTGGCGGCTACCTGTTTGCTATGTGTTCGGCACCGGATAGCTATGATATTGCGCTGGCTGCTGATGGACTTGACATTTGCGAAGCGATGTTTGATGGCGACGGCACAACTCCCGACTATAATAAGAAGTTGGATTATTCAAAAACATTTGCCTTTACTAATTTTATTTTGAGCACCAATCCAAGTGAATATAAAAAATCGGATATTGATACTTCTATACCTCGTGCTTCAAAATATGGGATTACACAAAAAAATGATTTGTTTACTTTATTCGATTTTTCTGCAAAATGGGATGTGGTGCCCACTATGCTTTGCCAAAATCACGAGCAGATTATAAAAGGTTTTTGGGGACAAACTACTGGGTTTGATAAATCAACCATTAAGCCAAATGTGCTGATAATGGGGGAAGATAAAGCGGCGAACGAGGCACGCTACATTCACGGCGAATATGGCAAAGGCACTTTTACATTTTATAGCGGACACGACCCCGAAGATTATCAACACAGAGTGGAGGACCCTCCAACAGATTTATCGTTACACCCTAATTCCCCGGGTTATCGATTGATATTAAATAACATTCTCTTTCCAGCCGCTAAGAAAAAGAAACAAAAAACATAGAAGTTTTTGTTTTTTTGTGTTACTGATTTTTTGATTTCGTTTCTATTTTCGGTGATTGTGTTTGTGTTCTACGCGACCACGTTTGTGTTCTACACGACCACGTTTGTGTTCTACACGATTGCGTTTGTGTTCTATGCGACTGCGTTTGTGTTCTATGCGACCGCATTTGTGTTCTACACGACTGCGTTTGTGTTCTACACGATTGCGTTTGTGTTCTACACGATTGCGTTTGTGTTCTATGCGACTGCGTTTGTGTTCTATGCGACCGCATTTGTGTTCTACACGGTCGAGATTTTGTTTAATTGATTGATTTTCATAGTTTATACATTAAAAGGTTACTGAAAGTGATAAAGTTGCTAATTGCGCCCGACCCGCGCGAAGTATCCTTTTTTTGCCTTAGCGCCGCAGGCAAATAAATAAAGAAAAAAAGATACCGCGTGTGGGCGGGGAGAATGTTGAGATGAAATGGGATGTTGCCGCCCTGAAAATAATTTTGAGTTATGATAATAAATTCAATATTTAATTATCTCAATTTATAAAAAAACATATCTTTGCACCCTCAAAAAAACACGGTGGCTGTAGTTCAGTTTGGTTAGAGCATCGGTTTGTGGTACCGAGTGTCGTGGGTTCGAGTCCCATCAGCCACCCAACAAAAAACTCTTCTATAAACATAGAAGAGTTTTTGTTTTTTATAGCGAT
>CAILDT010000248.1 GCA_903833025.1 uncultured Bacteroidota bacterium
ATTAAAGTTGCTTTTATATAAATTTATTATCTAAAAACGTATGTGTTTTTCGGCAGAAGCAAGTTTTAGTGGTGCGGCAGTTCTTTCGGTAATAGGTGTTGCAACAATAAAAAAAGTACAACATCCTTCTCAACTTATTTTTGCAAGTATTCCTTTACTTTTTGCCTGTCAGCAAATTTCAGAGGGTTTTCTTTGGTTATCATTGTCAAACCCAGTTTATTCGCAATTACAACAATTTACAACATATACTTTTTTATTCTTCGCACAAGTTATTTGGCCCCTCTGGATTCCTTTTGGCACAATAATGCTGGATAAAAAAGAAAATCGGACCAAAATTCAAAAAGCAATAGTCGTCACTGGGTGCCTTTTATCACTTACCCTTGCTTATCTTTTATTGATGTATAATGCCGAGGCAAAAATAATGGAACATCATATAAAGTACTTTCAAAGTTACCCTGCTTGGCTTCGTCCTTATGGTGCCGCGCTGTATGTAATTGCAACTATTTTTTCACTATTTATTTCAAAAATTAAAGGAGTGAGGCTGCTGGGCATAACCATTTTATTATCCTATATAATAGCAGCAGTATTTTTTGAACACTATAAACTTTCTGTATGGTGTTTCTTTGCTGCCATTATAAGCATATCAATATTTAATATTATTAAGGGAATTAATAAACATAAAAATAAAATTGCCACACCAGTTAGTTTAGATTTGCAATTTACACAGCACTAATTAAACAACTATGAAAACTATTTTACTAATTGACGACAACAAAGATATACTTGAAAACCTGACCGAATATTTAGAAATGGAAGGCTATAAAATCCTTTCTGCAACTAATGGGAAAAATGGTATTGAACTTGCAAAACAACATATTCCACATTTAATTTTGTGTGATACTTTAATGCCTGATTTGGACGGGTATGAAGTTTTGCATTTACTTTTAGAAACGTGCAAAACACATAAAATACCTTTTGTTTTTAGTACTTCCAATTCCGAAAAGGTTGATAAAACAAAGGCAATAGAACTTGGCGCTGATGATTATCTTATTAAACCTTATGATATGGAAACTTTAGCAAAAGTAATACAGCATTGGTTAAAATCAGGAACCAATACTAACCTTCTTAAAAGATGATATGTGAATCATACATCTCCTAAAAAAAATTATACAACAACTACCTTTAGAAACTTGTGGACTTTTGTTTTGTTTTAAAAATGATACCTATCATTTATGGGCTTGATGGCTATCATCATTTAATGATAAAAATGAACTCATCTTTGTATCGGAAAACAAAAGTATTTACATTAATAAATTAACAAATGAATATGAAAACAAAAGTTGTTTTGCTTATAGCTGGTTTCACCATTTTATTTCTAATCACTTGCAAACATATGCCCAATGATGTTCCTACTCCGGTGGCTTCTACAAATAATGGAAATGGAAATGGAAACGGGAATGTGAAAGACAGTGTTTGTTTTTCGGAAGAAATACTTCCCTTGTTTATTTCCAACTGTGCTAAATCGGGGTGCCACGATGCAACAAGTGCGCAAGGCGGTTATGTTTTAACTTCTTATGCAAATGTTATAGCAACCATTTCGGGCAGTGATTTAATGAATAGTTTAAACGGTACCAATGGGTTTGATATTATGCCTCCTGCAACTTCGCCAACTGCACTTACTACGGCACAAATAAATTTATTTCAGAAATGGGTGAATGAAGGAATGAAAGATGGGATAGATTGTTTGTGTACCATTGACACTAACAATGTAACCTTTAGTGCAACCATCTTTCCAATAATTCAAAGCAATTGTTTGGGTTGTCATAGCTCTTCTATTCCGTTGCTTACTAATTATTCTCTTATTAAATATCAGCTGGATACCGGCAGACTTTACAATGCTATTAATCACGCAGGTGGCGTTCCTCCGATGCCTTTAGGGGGTTCTCAACTATCACTATGTAGGCTAACTGCGTTTAATAAATGGGTTCATAACGGAGCACCTAACAATTGATATGAAAAATATAATTAACTACTTTACAGCAATAGCAATACTTGTGTTTGTGTTTAGCTTTTCGGCTTGTTATTATGACAATGTGGAACGGCTTAACCCAAGAGTTGTTTGCGATTCTACAGGTACTATTACTTATACAGGAGCTATAAAATCTATCATTGATAATAATTGTACTTATTGCCATAGCGGTAATACGCCTTCGGGCGGAATTAGTTTAGATACATATCTTGGAGTAAAAAATGAGGCGGTAACCGGAAAACTTTATAATTCTATTACTTGGAATAACACGCCATCGCCAATGCCCAAAAATGGAAATAAAATAGATGATTGTTCTATTATTAAAATTAAGAAATGGATAGATACTAGTTATCCGCAATAAATATGACTAAAAAAATATCCACAATTTTAATTGCCTTTTTTATTGGTTTCCACTTTCAACTGAAAGCGCAGGATGATGATATGCTGAAAATGCTTGACTCTGTTCCGAAAAAGAAAACTAAAGAGTATGTATTTGCAACCTTTAAAGGAACTCGCTTAATTAATTTTCATACAGTAGAAATGCCTGGAGCAAATTCGCTGGAGTTTCGTATTTCACATCACTTTGGCGATTTGAATACAGGAAGTTATAATTTCTGGGGCTTGGATGGAGGTGCGAGCATTCGGCTGGGATTGGAATACAGCAAAAACGGAAGGTTTGAAGTAGGTGTTGGCAGAAGCTCATTAGAAAAAGTATACGATGGCTTTTTGAAATATAAATTGTTGAAACAAACTACCGATAATCGTCAGCCAGTTACTATCACCTTGTTTGCAGGGATGTATTACACTACCATAAAAGACCCGAATGCAGAAATATCTAAAATAGATAAGTATCAATATGAAACAAGTAGGTTGTCATATTCTTACCAAATAATTATTGCTCGTAAATTTAATCCTAGGTTTTCATTACAGCTTTCTCCAACTATGGTGCATTACAATATTGTGGATAAGTTGGATGATAAAAATGATTTGTTCGCAATTGCTATGGCAACAAGAATTAAAATAACAAAACGAATTTCTTTTGAACTTGAATATGAATATCGAATAAATAAATATGCAACAGAAACTTTTTATGATGGCTTGGGAGCAGGTATTAATATTGAAACTGGAGGGCACGTGTTTCAAATGTTTGTAACCAATTCGGCTGGTATGATAGAACCACAGGTGTATGGACATACCACTTCCGACTGGCAAAAGATGGGTTTGAAAATAGGTTTCAATATCTCCAGAATGTTTGCCATTGTTAGTAAAAAGAAAAGTAAGAAAGAAGAATAGAGAAAAAAAATAAACATTAATATCAATAGTTATGAAAACATTATACTTTAAAAAGTCAGTAGTAGATTTCACAATCCCTTTAATTCATTTTCTTTTTTTGCAAATGTGAATTATACATATTAATACATATATTACGTAACATCTACGTTCTGAAACTATAGACCTTTGTGCCGTTGTAAAAATGTTTTTACAACATAAAGTGCGGAGTCAGCACTATAATCACTGACAAAATAAAAATGAAAATAAAAAAATTACTTTTAATGATTGCATTAGTGGTTACAACTGCCTTGAACATTGATGCACAAACACCGTCCATTCCAAACGGAAATTTTGAAACTTGGACTGCCCTCACTTTTCAATCTCCTCAAAATTATCTTTGGAGTTCAAACACAGACGCATTTAGAAACGGTCAACCTTTTAATGTAATAAGGTCAACCGATGCGTATCACGGAAGTTATGCGGTTCAAATGACAACCGAAATATCTGGAGGTGATACCCTCCCAGGTATTTTTGTTAGCATAAATCCAAATAATAATAATCCTGCTTTATGGCACGGAGGATTTCCTTACAACCAACAGGCAACTGGTATGCGTGGGTATTACAAATCAGCCATTTCTTCTCCTGATACAGGTTTCGTAATGGCATTTTTTTATAAAGCAGGTGTTATGATAGGACAATATGGTCATTATTTTTATGGAACACATAATAACTATACGCTTTTTTCATTCAATTTTTTCCCTGCACTTCCAATAGCTCCAGATACAGTAATATTTGGTGCTGGCTCCAGCAACTTTGCAAATCAGAGTAATATGAGAAATGGCAGCATGTTAAAGTTAGACAGTGTTTCGTTTACTGGCGTAACCAGCCAACCCGCTTTGTTAAATGGAGATTTTGAAAACTGGCAAAGCACTACCATTGACAAACCCGCTAATTGGTTTTTGCAAAGAGGTGGTGGCAATGGAATAACCGGAGGTGCATTTAAAACTACAGATAAGAAGGCAGGAAATTATGCAGTAGAATTAATAACATATCTTGGTGAACGTAATAATCATTCGGCAGCATCCGGAGGACAAATTTCAACTGGATGGTATCCTAATAATTGTAGTAGCGGTTGTCAGGAACAAGGTGGATTTCCATTTTCTAATCAGGTTGATACACTTGCGTTTTGGTATAAATATGCTCCATCAGGTGGCGCTACTGCGGGAGTAAATTTAAATTTCAAAAACAATGGTATTAATATTAACAATGCAGGTACAAATCTTCCTCCCTCCACAAACTATCAATATATGGAAATCCCATTCAACCTTGGGGCAATGCCTGATAGCGTAATGATAGACATACAATCCTCCCAATGGCAGGACAGTTTGCTTTCTAATGTAGGTTCCGATTTAAAAATTGATGAAATGCATTTTAAATCACAACCACTTACAACAAGTATTTTTAATTATGTAAATCAAAATACAATAAATGTTTTTCCTAATCCAACCAGCGAAAAACTTACTATTAACTATTCCGAAAACATTGGTAAACAAATTGACCTAAGTATTTTTAATATTTTGGGACAGCAAGTTTTTTCGCAGACAATTTCTGATAAAACAGAAACAGCAACAATTGATGTTTCAAAATTTACAGAAGGAATTTATTTTCTG
>CAILDT010000249.1 GCA_903833025.1 uncultured Bacteroidota bacterium
ATCGCAAGCTTATGTATCGCAAGCTTATGTATCGCAAGCTTATGTATCGCAAGCTTATACGTCTAAACCGCAAGATTTCAGTCTTGATATATAATACATAATAATGGCATTAGGTAATATTAACCCTATGGCATTAGGTAAAATCAGGCCTATGTATATTATTTATTTGATTCTCTTATCTCTCATCATTTTTCAAATAATCCTTCTCCTAACAAGTGCTGCAAAAGGTTTTCACAAATATTTCTTCATGAAAGAGTTGAATTTATTAGAACGCTATGGCGGAGCAGGCAGTTGGGTGGTTATCACCGGCGCTTCGAGTGGTCAAGGCTATGAGATGGCATTAGCATTCGCTGAACGAGGTTTTAATTTACTCCTAATTGGTTCCAAACGCACCGATAAAACAGTGGAACAAATCCAGAAAGATTATCCCTTAGTGAAAACACGTATTATTTACAAAGATTTCCGCAAAGCTTATACAGACGATTTTTTCGTGGATATTCAGGCAGCTTTTGACGATATTGGTGATCATTTAGCCATTCTTGTAAATAACGTTGGACATCGCGTCGGGTGGAACCCTTATCATGAAATGGATTCTGCATATATTAGAGACGTGATTTCGACTGGTACGATTGTACAAAGTCGATTAACACATATGGCTATTCCGTGGTTCTTAGAGAGAAAGCAAAATAAACAAAGCAATCAAATTAGACATAGTGCTTTGATTAATATTACGGCACAATGTATGCATCCGAACTTCTTATTTGGTGTAACCATGACGAATGAAATTAGTGTGCCTTATTTGAGTGTCTATGAAGCAGCGAATGCATTCGGATTTTATCACGGTACTTCGATATATAAAGAATATCAAGGGGTATTTGATATACTTAATATAACACCAGGTGCGGTTGTCACAGAAAATACGGGTTGTTTAAATAAAACGCTATTTAATGTCTCAGGCAAAACATATGTAAAACATCTGATGAAAATGATCGGAAATGTACAAGGCTCTACTTGCGCTTATTGGGGTCATGCTTTATCGAACTATCTCATTAATTTGGCACCCAATATGAAAGACGGTCTTTTGAAAAAAGTTGGTGAAACGATTGCGACTGATTTTATGAAGAAGAGTAAGAGAGATTACGCAATTGTTGATGCTACTGCTTTTACTGCTACTGTTGCCGATGTTGCTACTATTGCCGATGTTGCTACTGTTGCCGATGTTGCTACTGTTGCCGATGTTGCACAAACTGAATAGTTTTATTATCCCTGCAAATGCTTCAAGGCTTTTAATATGATTTGTTCTTGCTCACTCAACTTTTGAAATAGAATGATTTCTGATAATTTAATTTGAAAGATTTGATTCATTCTATTTTTACATTTGATATGCAGATCACCTTGTATGATTTTCATATCACAGACGATACCGCCATTAGTTAATTTTATTACCTCCGGATTTTTCAGAGAGATCCAGCGAACATAACTACCAAAGCGTAAATCATCGACATTATTGATTAACCTGTAGGATTTCAATTGCTTATGTAATCTCGCCAATTCACTCTTAGGTAAATTTAATTGCTGTAACATATCATTTTTGTCTTGGGCAATTTTCGCATAATCTAAATCTATAATAGCTTCATTGTTTTCATTATCTAAA
>CAILDT010000250.1 GCA_903833025.1 uncultured Bacteroidota bacterium
GGATTGTTATTTGCATGATCAGGTTATAAAAGTCGATTGTTGATCTGAGTGCATATTGAAGCTCAAATCGTTGAAGCAGCTATAAAAATAATAAGTGAAAAAGCATTAATCTGAAGTCATAAAGCAATCAGCAACTCCAACCAATCGATGAAACAGTTTATAAACTCCCAGAAAATCCTGAACTTTTAAAATTAGTTCCCAGTAAAAAAAACCCGAAAAAAAAAGAATACCAAACAACATTCATTATTCAAAAAATAAAAGATAAAAAAACTGTGGGAAGAAAAACATACTATCTTACACAATGGAAAGGCTTTCCTCAACAAAAAGATTGGACATGGGAACCAAAATCAACCTATATGCGAAATCAAGATTTGAAAAATATGGTCAATGAATATGAAAACAGTATAAATTAAAATTAAAATCTATCTTCACTATATATATTAAATGAACTATGACAATGATGAAACTCATATTTATTATGATATTAGTGTTTATAATAATGACATTACAGGAAGCAAACCTCAAAATTTAAACTTTGCAGAAATGCGAACAGGTAAAGCTTTGATAGAAGACCCGAGCCAGTTTTTTTTTAGTATAGTTCGATTTGAAATGGACTCTTGTTCCTTACCCGTGATGATTCCACAGGCTCAAAGTGGTTCTTTAAATAGTTTAATATATACTTTTGTTTTAGAAACTTTACATAGCGATAATACTTCTGTGAATGTTTATAAGAGACAAGTTCAATATAGCCCCAGTAATTTGAATATTCAACCTCCATCAACAAGTCAAGATAATTTTAGTCATGAATATTATTTTATATATTCATTTCAACGATGGATTACTATGGTAAATTCTACTTTGAATGCTCTATTTAACGACGTGCCAGTGGGCGAAAAAACAACTGTAGCTCAAGCCCCATTTTTTATGTATGAACCTAATACTGGTTTATGCTCCATTTATAACAGTTCAGAATTTGACATCACAACCGATTGTGGTTGCAATAAAAAGTTTAATATATATTGGAATGCTCCCGTTGAAACCATTTTTAATGGGTTTGATACTACAGAAATTTCAGAACAAGATTGTTATCGATTGGATAATAATAATAATTTAAGTAATAGTCCTGATGCAAACAAATACTTTAAACTTAACGTTATTAACAATCATCAAGCAAATATTACACCAATAAAGATAACAGAAAACACATCCGTTGGATTTATTGTAAGTTCTCAAAATAGTCCATCATTATCCTTATGCAACCCTGTTCAAAGTATTGTTTTTACCACATCCGGCTACCTTCCAGTATCTCCTTCAAATACAGCAACTCCAGTTATTTATTCAACTACCGGTGATTCAATACAAGGAGCTACATCAAACATTGCCCCCATATTATCCGATTTCATCGTGCCCATGTTAAAAGGCACAGAACAAAAACCAAAAATATACTATTATCCAAATGTATATAGATTAATAGATTTGAAAGGAACTCAACCTTTAAAAAATATTGATTTACAGGTCTTTTGGAAATCAAAAATTGATTCAAAATTTCACCCTTTTTTATTGGGTTCGCAATGTGGAGCAACTGTTAAAATTCTTTTTCGTTCAAAATCCACAGGTGTTTAAATTTTTATGTTTTAAAAGTTTATTTTTTTCTGTTATAAAAAAAAATCTGTATTACTAATATATACATATAGAATGGCAACAACAGACTTTACCAAAAAATATATTTTGGATGACCGCATAGCAAATTTAACCGACTCTGTCAATTATTGCGTCGTAAAAGGGGGGCAAAACATAACAAGTGCCTCTTATACAGCTCAATCTGCAACCAATAGTTCTCATACATATTCCGTGCAAGTCCCATCAGAACAGGTTATAGTTAGTAGAGAAGTCATGTGGGCAAATACCATATGCTTTAGAATTTCTGGGACCCCTGCAAATGGAACATACCTTGTTGATTATGGAAACACTGAGGCGTTTGCCCCTTTTTTCCTCAATCAAATGGTGGAAACTATGTCCTCCACAATTAACAATAATACAGTTTCCATGAATATAAAAGATATGTTAGCTCCACTTTTAAGAGTTCATGATTCAAGAGAACTGAATCGATATAACGGTTTAACACCCACTATGACCGATACTTACAAATTATATGCTAATGCAGTTGGGGCCAACAATAATCCATTAGGAAATTACACTAACGTCTCTGATAACGATTTATTACCAAGAGGAGCCTTTGCAATTGAAAGCATACAAGGAAATACTGTTGCTAATGGTGGAAACGACGCTAAAGTGGTTTATATAACTGTGAAAGTAAGTGAGCCTCTCATGTCTTCACCATGGCTTTTTTCAAACCCTACAGAAAATAATATGGGATTTTATGGCATCCAAAATTTAGCTTTCCAAATGAATTTATCTTCGGATTGTCGTAGAGTATGGCGAACGGCAAGAAATGTAGCTGATTTAGCAGTGCGAGTAGAACGTCCTGGTGGAGATTCTGGGTGGATAAATTCTCAATTAATCTTTACTTACATTTCTCCACATCCCAGTAATTTATTACCATCGAGAAATGTGTGCCCATACTCAAATTTAGAAAGGTTCATTTATAATAGCTACGATACTTTGAATCATAACTCTACTACCACTTTACAAAGTCCAACATTGCAATTAAATAGTATTCCAGATAAGATATTTGTTGTTGCAAGAAAAAGAATGACTACACAAACATATACTGATACTGATTCATTTTTAGCAATTGACAATATATCAATAAATTTCAACAATAGTTCCGGTTTATGTAGTTCATTTACTTCACAAGACCTATATAAATGTTCAATTCGTAATGGCATAAACCAAACATGGCAAGAATGGACGGGGTATGTGAATGGTCCTATGGTTGATGGAGTTTTAACACAAATACCAACAACGGGTTCAATTTTATGTCTCGCCTTTGGAACTGATATACAGCTTAGCGAAGATTATTTAAGTCAAGGGAGTATGGGGTCGTTTCAATTGAGTCTAAAAGTTGGTGTCAGAAATCAACTTTTAAATGATGGAGCCGGAGGAGCTAACAATTATATTCCTGAATTAATGATAATAACACAAACATCTGGTATTATGGTTAATGAAAAGGGCACCTGTAGCACTTTTCTTGGATTATTAACAAAAACAGATGTATTAGAAGCATCAGCGACTAAACCCACTCCACTTAGTAGAGTTAAACGTTTAGTTGGTGGAGGTTATTTTGATAACTTAAAATCAGTTCTTGGAAAAGCACTTTCAGATAAAGCAAAAGAATATGCTCCACAACTTATAAAAGAGGTTCAAAATAAAGTCGGCAGTTTAGATAGTCCATATGCACCTCTTGCTTCAATAGCAGTCGGAAAGCTTGGGAAAAAAATTCAAGAACGTCTTTTAAACCA